>DAOOIT010000047.1 GCA_035384565.1 Planctomycetota bacterium
CCTATTTCGCTCCTTCGGAGCTCCCGCAGCCACCTACAATTCCGGCCCACACCCGGCGCCGAACTTGACAGCGGGCGGCTCGATGCGTATGAATAGGGCAGTGACACCCCCGCGCCAGCGCGGAATCCGTGCAAGCGAAAGGAGGCTGGAATGCCCCACACTGAAGCTCTGGGATCGAACTCAAGGCCGGCCCGCCGCCTGGGCCGCCGCGAGTTCCTCACCTCGGCCGGCCTCGCCGGCGCGGCCCTGGCGCTCGTGCGCCCGAGCGCGCTGGGCAAGGACGGCGCCGTGCCGCCCAGCGAGCGGATCATCATGGGCGGCATCGGCCTGCGCGGCCGCGGCATGGGCGACCTCGGCTGGATGCTCCCTGAGAAAGACGTCCAGTTCGTCGCCATCTGCGACGCGCAGCGCTCCGCCCGCGAAAACTGCAAGAAGTTCGTAGACCAGCGCTATGGCAACACCGACTGCAAGACCTACCCGGAGGTCAACGAGTTCCTGGCCGAGCGCACCGACATTGACGGCATCCTCATGGCCACGGGCGACCGCTGGCACGCCCTGATGTCCATCCTCGCCATGCGCGCGGGCAAGGACGTCTACACCGAGAAGCCCTCGGCCATGACCATCGCCGAGGGCCGCGCCGTGGTCGAAACCGCCCGGCGCACCGGCCGCGTCTACCAGACCGGCACCCAGCGCCTCAGCGAGGGCAACCACGTCTTCTGCATCGAGATGGCCCGCACCGGCCGCCTCGGCAAGGTCCACACCGCCTACGCCCACATCGCCCCGTGGGACGACGCCTACATGAAGCACGACTGGCTGCCCGCCGAGCCCGAGCCGCCGAAGGACGAGGTGGACTGGGACGCCTGGCTCGGCCCCTGCCCCTGGCGCCCATTCAACTCGGCCTACATCCGCGGCGGCTGGCGCGGCCACTACGACTTCCACACCAGTTGCATCGGCGAGTGGGGCGCCCACACCTTCGCCCAGGCCCAGGCCGGCCTCGACATGCTCCACACCTCGCCCGTCGAATACGAATACATCAACAACTCCACCGGCGACGGCATGGTCACCCACTTCGCCAACGGCGTCCGCCTGATCCTCTCGCGCGGCGACCGGTACTGGCACGGCTCGTGCGGCGAGCGCTTCGACGGCGAGAAGGGCTGGGTGGCCGCCGCCGACGGCTACTCCAAGCCCGACGTCTCCTCCCCCGCCCTGCTGGCCGACTTCAGGAAAGTGGTGGGCGACTACATGGAGCGCACCCAGCGCCCGATGAACCACATGCGCAACTTCCTCGACTGCATCAAGAGCCGCCGGCCCACCGTGGCCGACCCCGAAGTGATGCACCGCTCGATGACCACCGTCCACTGCGCCAACATCTGCATGTGGCTCCGCCGCAACCTCAAGTACGACCCGGCCAAAGAGGAATTCGTCAACGACGACGAGGCCAACCGCCTCCGCTCGCGCGCCATGCGCGCCCCCTACGTCATCTGAGGCCCCCGCTTCCGGAAGGAGACCGAACGGTGTTCAAAACCCAGTGGATTCTTCTGGCCGTTGCCGCCCTGGCGCTCGGCCTCGCCGCGCGGCGCACCGAGGCCGGCGCGCCCAAGCTGGAGATCCAGCGCGCCACCTACGAGGCCACCGACGGCGCCGGCAAGGCCGACGTCACCGACAAGGTCAAGGCCATGCTCAAAGGCGGCCGCCTCGTGGTCGAGGTGAGCAACGACGCCCTCGGCGGCGACCCCGCCAACGGCCACGTCAAGCAGCTCAAACTCGAGTACACCCTCGACGGCAAGGCCCTGGTCCTCACGGCCAGGGAAGGCGAGACCATCGCCATCCCCGAGCTCCCGCCTCCCTCGCCCGAAGAGGCCCTGGCCAACGCCCTCGCCGTCCTGAAATCCGACGCGCCCCAGGCCGACAAGGCCGGCGCCTGCCGCCTGCTCCAGCGGGTCGGCACCAAGGCGGCCATCCCCGCCCTCGTGGCGCTCCTGCCCGACGCCAAGCTGTCGCACATGGCCCTCTACGCCCTCGAGCCGATGCCGTTCCCCGAGGTGGATGACGCCCTCCGCGCCGCCCTCCCCTCGCTCAAGGGGCGGCAGCTCGCCGGCGTGATCAACTCGCTCGGCGTGCGGCGCGACCCGAAGGCCGTCGGGCCGATCGCGAAGTTCCTGGGCGACCCCGACCGGGACGTGGCGGCCATCGCCGTCCGAGCCGTCGGCACCATCGGCACGCCCGAGGCGGCCAAGGTGCTCACGGCCGCCATGGCCACCCCCTCGGTCCCCGTGGCCGATGGCGCGCTCCGCTGCGCCGACGCGCTCGCCGCCGCCGGCTACAAGGCCGAGGCCCTCGCCCTCTACGAACTCGTCCGAACCTCCAAGGCCGCCCCCTTCCAGCGCGCTGCCGGCGTGCGCGGCATCGTCCGCACCAAGGGAGCCGAGGGCGCCGCGTTCCTCGCCGAGCAGCTCCGCTCCGGCGACTACCTGCTCTTCGCTGCCCTCATCCACCTGGTGCAGCAGGAGCTGCCCGAGAAAGAGATCACCCAGGCCCTCATGGCCGAGGCCCAGAAGGCGGCCGGCGACAAGAAGCTGCTGCTCATCCAGGCGCTCGGCTGGCGCCGCGACGAGGCGGCTCTGCCCACACTCGCCGCCCTCGCCTCGGCCGGCGACCCGCCGATGCGCGTGGCCGCCATCCTCGCCCTCGCCACCATCGGCAAGCCCGCCGTAGTGCCCGCGCTGGCCAAGCTGTGCGAGGATGCCGACACCGAGATCGCCAAGGCCGCGCAAGAGGCCCTGGCCAGCGTGCCCGGCCAGGAGGCCGACCAGGCCATCCTCGCCCTCCTCGAGGCCAAGGAGGCCCCGCGACGGGTCCTGGGCATCCAGCTCGCAAACCGGCGCAGGATAGCGGGCGTGATGCCGGCGATCCTCAAGGCCGCCAAAGACCCCGATGCCACCGTACGCACCGCCGCATTCGGCGCGCTGCGCGACCTGGCCACCGAGGCCGATGTGCCCGCCCTCCTCGACCTGCTCGCCGCCGCCGAGGCGGGTGCCGAGGCCGACGCCGCCCTCCAGGCCCTCCTGGCCGCCTGCCGCGATGCGGCTCAGCCCGACGCCCTCGTGGCCAGGATCGCCGAGAAGATGGCCGCCTCCCCCGCGAAGACGAAGGCGGCACTCCTCCGCGCCCTCGGCGCCGTGGGCGGCCCCGCCGCCCTCAAGGCCGTCCGCACCGCCGCGGCCGACGCCGACACTGACGTGAAGCGCGCCGCCCTCCGCGCCCTCGCCGAGTGGAAGGACGCCGAAGCCGGCGCCACCCTGGCCGAGCTCGCCAGGACCGCGGCCAACGACACCGACAAGCTGCTCTGCCTCCGCGGCCTCCTGGGCCTGGCCGGCCGGCAGAATCTGCCGCCCGATCAGCGCCTGGCCCTCTGCAAGCAGGCCGCCGCACTCATCACCCGCGACGATGAGCGCAAGCAGCTCCTCGGCGCCCTGGGCGGCATCCAGACGCCCGAGGCCCTGGCCGAGATCGTGCCGCACCTGGACAATGCGGCCACCAAGGCCGAGGCCAGCCTGGCCATCCTGGGCATCGCGGAGAAGCTGCTCCAGGGCCGCCAGACCCAGGCCAACGCGGCCAAGGTGGCCGGCCCGCTCGAAAAGGTGGTCGAAGCGGCGGCCACCCCCGAACTGGTGAATCGGGCGAAGGCCCTGCTCAAGCGCGCACCGGCCCCCCGCGTCCGCCAGTAGCCGCTCCGGCGTGGGCTCTGTGGTTGGCAGATGATCGCGCCCGTCGAAGCGGCGCACCCTGCGCGAACGGTGCCGGCCGTCCGGCTAGCGCATCAGGTGGCGGTCCATCGCCGCCGCGGCCTGCCGGCCCAGGTAGATGGCCCGCACCACGAGCGAGGCGCCGAGCACGCTGTCGCCCGCCGCGAACACCCCCTCGGCGCTGGTGCGGTAGTCGGCGTCCACCCTCACGACCCCGCGGTCCGTCACCTCCACCCCGAGGTCCTCGATGAGCGGGCCGTGCTCGATGCGCGTGAAGCCCATCGCCAGCAATACGAGGTCGGCCGGCAGCTCGAAGTCGGAGCCAGGCACCTCCTTGAAGGAGGAGCGGCCGCTCGCATCGGGCGGCGACCATTCGAGCCGGACGCAGCGGAGCTTCTGCACTCGCCCCTCGCCGACGAACTCGCGCGTCCCGATGCTCCAGAGGCGCCGGCACCCCTCTTCGTGAGAGCTGGAGCTTCGCAAGGTGCGCGGCCAGGTGGGCCATGGATTGTCGGGCGGCCGCTCGGCCGGCGGCTCGGGCAGGAGCTCGATCTGCACGATGTCGCGGGCCCCCTGCCGCCGGGCCGTGCCGATGCAGTCGGCGCCGGTGTCGCCCCCCCCGATGACGACTACGCTCTTCCCCGCGGCCGAGATCGCCTCGTCGGGCGGGATCGTGTCGCCGGCGTTGCGGCGGTTCTGCTGCGTGAGGAACCGCATGGCGAAGTGGATGCCCCCGAGCTCGCGGCCCGGAATCTTGAGGTCGCGCGGCGTGCGCGCGCCGGCAGCGAGCAGAATGGCGTCGAACGTGCGGCGCAGATAGCGCACGGACACGTCGCTGCCCGCCTCCACGCGCGTCTCGAACACGACGCCCTCCGAACGCATCTGCTCGATGCGGCGGTCAATCACCCACTTCTCGAGCTTGAAGTCGGGGATGCCGTAGCGGAGGATGCCGCCGGGCCGGTCGGCCTTCTCGAACACCACCACCTCGTGGCCGCGGCGCGCGAGCTGCTGGGCGGCGGCCAGGCCGGTGGGCCCCGAGCCGATGATGGCCACCTTCTTGCCCGTCCTCACGGGCGCAGGCTCCGGCTGCACCCAGCCGCGCTCCCACCCGCGCTCGATGATCTGGAGCTCGATCTGCTTGATGGCGACCGGCTTCTGGTTGATCGAGAGCGTGCAGGCGGCCTCGCAGGGCGCGGGGCACACGCGGCCCGTGACCTCGGGGAGGTTGTTCGTGGCGTGCAGGAGGTCCAGCGCCTTCCGCCACTGCTTGCGGTAGACCATGTCGTTCCAGTCGGGGATGAGGTTCTGCACGGGACAGCCGAACGAGTGGCAGAACGGGATTCCGCAGTCCATGCACCGGGCGGCCTGGACCTCGAGCTGCGGCACGGGGAGGCGGAGCTCGATCTCCTGGTAGTCGTGCACACGCTCGACGACGGGGCGCTTGGGCGGGTCCTGGCGCTCGTAGAGCAGGAAGCCGGTGGGCTTACCCATGGTAGACCTCCTCGGTCGCCGACACGGTCTCGCGGTCGGTGTCTTCGCCGAGGCGCATGCGCTCGAGCGATCTCCGGTAGTCAATCGGCATGACCTTCACGAAGAGCGGCAGGCAGGCCTCCCAGTTGTCCAGGATGCGCTTGGCCCGCGCGCTGCCGGTGTGCCGGTGGTGGGTCTCCAGCAGCAGGCCCAGCTCGCCCTTGTCGGCGGCCGTCACCACGCTCTCGAGGTCCACCATGTCCAGGTTGCAGCAGGTGTCGAACAGCCCGGTCTCGTTGTAGACGTAGGCGATTCCGCCCGACATGCCGGCCGCGAAGTTGACCCCCGTAGGGCCAAGCACCACCACCGTGCCGCCCGTCATGTACTCGCAGCCGTGATCGCCCACGCCCTCCACGACGGCCCGGGCGCCGCTGTTGCGGATGGCGAACCGCTCGCCCGCGATGCCCAGGATGTAGACCTCCCCCCCCGTGGCGCCGTAGAGGCACACGTTGCCGACCAGGATGTTCTCGGCTGGATCGAAGGTCGCTTCGCGCGGGGGCACGACGATGATGCGGCCGCCGCACAGCCCCTTGCCCAGGTAGTCGTTGGCGTCGCCCTCGACCCGGAGAGTCACGCCCGGGGCGAGGAAGGCGCCCAGGCTCTGGCCCGCCGAGCCCCGGAGGTGCGCCACCACGGTGTCGTCGGGCAGGCCCCGCGCGCCGAACTGCTTCGTGATGACGCCGCTGAGCATGGCGCCCACGGTGCGGTGGGTGTTGCGGATCGGCCTCTCGATGGCCACGGGCCGCTTGTTCTTGAGCGCCGGCTGCGCCAGGCGGATCAGCTCCTGGTCGAGGTGCTCGGCCACCTCGTGCTCCTGGGGCCGGGTGCAGCGGACGGCGGCGCCGCCCTCCCGTGCGCCGGCGGCGAGCAGCGCCCGCAGGTTCACCTTGCCGGCCTTCCAGCGGCCGGCCAGGTCGGCCGTCTCCAGGCGATCGGTGCGGCCGATCATCTCGTCCAGCGTGCGGAAGCCCAGGGCGGCCATGTGCTCGCGGAGTTCCTGGGCGATGAAGCGCATGAAGTTCACCACGTGCTCGGGCCGGCCGGGAAAGCGGGCGCGCAGGGTCTTGTCCTGCGTCGCCACGCCCACGGGGCACGTGTTGAGGTGGCACTTGCGCATCATGATGCACCCGAGGGCCACCAGGGCAATGGTGCCGAAGCCGAACTCCTCCGCCCCCAGCAGCGCGGCGACGGCCAGGTCGCGGCCCGTGCGGAGCTGGCCGTCCACCTGCACGCGAATGCGGTCGCGCAGGTGGTTGTTGACCAGGGTCTGCTGGGTCTCGGCCAGGCCGAGTTCCCAGGGGAGCCCGGTGTGCTTGATGGCCGTGAGGGGCGAGGCGCCCGTGCCGCCGTCGTGGCCGGCGATGAGGACCATGTCGGCCTTGCCCTTGGCCACGCCGGCCGCCACCGTGCCCACGCCGACCTCCGAGACCAGCTTCACCGAGACCCGCGCCGCGGGATTGGTCATCTTCAGGTCGTAGATGAGCTGCTTGATGTCCTCGATCGAGTAGATGTCATGGTGCGGCGGCGGCGAGATGAGCGTGACGCCCGGCGTGGTGTGGCGCACGTGGGCGATCTCTTTCGACACCTTGTGGCCGGGGAGCTGGCCGCCCTCGCCCGGCTTGGCGCCCTGGGCGATCTTGATCTGGAGTTCGTCGGCGCTCATCAGGTACTCGGTGGTCACGCCGAAGCGGCCGCTGGCCACCTGCTTGGTGCGCGAGCAGCGGTTGTCGCCGTTGGGCAGCCGCCGGTAGCGGGCCGGGTCTTCCCCGCCTTCGCCCGAGTTGTTGCGCGCGCCCAGGCGGTTCATCGCGATGGCCATCGCCTCGTGCGCCTCGAGGCTGATGGAGCCGTGCGACATCGCCGCCGTGGTGAAGCGGGTGACGATGGATTCGACGGGCTCGACCTCCTCGATGGGCACGGGCGTGCCCGGCGTGAAGCGGAGCAGGCTGCGGAGGGTGACCTCGGCGCTGGACTGCTCGTCCACCAGGCGCGAGTACTGCTTGAAGAGGGCGTAGTCGCCCGTGCGGACGGCGTGCTGGAGCAGATAGATGGCGTCGGGGGTGAGGCGGTGCTTCTCGCCGCCGATGCGGATGTGGTAGACGCCGCCGGGGTCCAGCACGCGGGGCGGGTCGCCGGCCTCGGGGAAGGCGCGGCGGTGGCGCGCCATGGCTTCGGCGGCCAGCTCGTCGAGTCCGATGCCGTCCAGCCGCGAGGCGGTGCCGGTGAAGTAGCGCTCGACCAGTTCGCGGCCGAGGCCCAGGGCTTCGAAGATCTGCGAGCCCTGGAAGCTGCGGATGGTCGAGATGCCCATGCGGCTGAAGGTCTTGAGCAGGCCCTTCTTGACGGCGGTGATGTAGTTGTCGAGCGCCCCCTCGGGCGTCACGGCCGTTTCGAGCAAGCCCTCCTCGGCGAGCTGGCGGGCCGTGGCGAAGGCCAGATAGGGGCAGACCGCCGTGACGCCGTAGGCGATGAGCTGGGCGAAGTGGATCACTTCGCGCGCCTCGGCCGTCTCGACGATGAGGTCGGCATAGCCGCGCAGGCCCTTGCGGATGAGGTGGTGGTGAAGGCCGCTGGCCGCGAGCAGCACGGGGATGGGCGCGTGGTCGCGGTCCACCTGACGGTCGGTCAGGATGAGCAGGGTTGCGCCCCGCGCGATGGCCGCCTCGGCCTGGGCGAAGAGCGCGTCGAGCGCCCGCTCGAGCTCGGCCCCTCCGCCGCCGGCGGGGAACACGATGTCGAGGTCGAACACCGCCACGTCGGGGTGCTTGCTCCCGCGCAGGCGGAGCATGTCCTCGGGCGTGAGCACGGGGTGGTGCAGCTTGAGCTGGCGGCAGTGTTCGGGGGTCTCGTCGAGCAGGTTGCGCTTGCGCCCGGCGAAGTTCATCAGCGACATCACGAGCTCTTCGCGCAGCGGGTCAATGGGCGGGTTGGTCACCTGGGCGAAGAGCTGCTTGAAGTAGGCGAAGAGGAGCTGCGGGCGCTGCGACAGGCAGGCGAGAGCCGCGTCGTTGCCCATCGAGCCCACGGCCTCCTGCGCGTTGGCGGCCATGGGTCCGAGGACCATCTTCAGTTCTTCTTCCGTGTAGCCGAAGGCGTGTTGCTTCTGGCGCAGCACCTTGGGATCGGCGGGGGGCGGCTCGGCAGGCATGAGCAGGCCGCGGAGCTCGATGCGATTGTCTTTCACCCAGTGGCGGTACGGCTTCTGGCGCGAGATGCGGGCCTTGATCTCCTGGTTCGGGATGATGCGGTGCTGCTCGAGGTCCACCAGCAGCATCTTGCCGGGCTGAAGCCGCCCCCGGGACAGAATGCGGTCGGGTGGGATGTCGAGCACGCCGGTTTCGGAGGCCAGTACGACCAGGCCGTCGCGCGTGATGGTGTAGCGCGCGGGCCGCAGGCCATTGCGGTCCAGCGTGGCGCCGATGTAGCGTCCGTCGGTGAAGACGAGAGCGGCCGGGCCGTCCCACGGCTCCATGAAGGCCGCGTGGTATTCGTAGAAGGCGCGCTGGTCTTCCCCCATCGTGAACTTGGCTCCCCAGGCCTCGGGCACGAGCATCATCATGGCGTGGGGCAGCGAGCGGCCGGCCAGCACGAGGAGTTCGAGGGCGTTGTCCAGCATGGCCGAGTCGCTGCCGCCCTCGACGACGATCGGTTTGAGCTTCGCGATGTCGTCGCCGAAGAGGGCCGAGCGAAGGGTGGCCTCGCGCGCGCGCATGCGGTTGGTGTTGCCGCGCAGGGTGTTGATTTCGCCGTTATGAGCGAGCATGCGGAACGGCTGGGCGAGCTGCCAACTCGGAAAGGTGTTGGTGGAGTAGCGCTGGTGCACGAGCGCGAAGGCGCTGGCGAAGCGTGGGTCGGCCAGGTCGGGGTAGAAGACGGGCAGTTGCGACCCGACGAGCATTCCCTTGTAGACGATCGTCCGGCTCGACAGGCTGGCGAGGTAGAACTGGCTGGCCTCGTCGCCCCAGGCGGCGGCTTCCTTCTCGGCGACGCGGCGGATGACGTAGAGCTTGCGCTCGAACGCCTCGCGGCTGGCGGTGCCGCACCGGAGGAAGAGCTGGCGGACGGCGGGCATGGTGCGGCGTGCGAAGTCGCCCAGGGGTGCGGCATCCACCGGCACGTCGCGCCAGCCGAGCACCTCGGCTCCCTCGGCTTGCGCGATGCGCTCGAGCGCGCCCGCCGCGCGCTTGGCCAGCGCCGGCTGGCTGGGCAGGAAGACCATCCCCACGGCGTAGGCGCCGGCCTCCGGCAGCCGCAGGCCTTTGGCCGTGCAATCGGCGGCGAGGAGTTCGTGCGGGATCTGGACCAGCAGGCCGGCGCCGTCGCCCGTCGCCTTGTCGCCGCCCAGGGCGCCGCGGTGTTCGAGGTTCACGAGCACCTGCATGGCCGCGGTCACGATGGCATGGTCGCGTTGCGCATCGAGCCGCGCGACGAAGCCTACGCCGCAGCTATCGTGCTCGAAGGCTGGGTCGTAGAGGCCGAAGGCGCGGGGAAGCCCCGAGGGGGTGAAAGGTCGTCGTTGGCCGTCATCGCTGTTCACAGTGCGGACCTCTGAGGGGTTATTTTACCTGGTTGCCGTTCCCGGCACAAGGGGCGCGGGAGCGGAGGGCGGAGGGGCGGCAGGGCGGGGTCGGGCGGCGCCCGTGTAGCGGTTGGTGATGGGGAAGCGGCGGTCACGCCCGAAGGCTTTGGGCGTGATCTTCACGCCGGGCGGGGCCTGGCGGCGCTTGTACTCGCTGCTGTCCACCAGGCGCACCACGCGCCACACGTCGGCCGCGTCGCAGCCGCCCGCGATGATGGCTTCGGGCGACTTGTCCTCTTCCACGTAGGCGGTCACGATGGGGTCGAGCACTGCATAGGGCGGCAGCGAGTCCTCGTCCTTCTGGTTCGGCTTGAGTTCGGCCGTGGGTGCGCGCTCGATGACGCTCGGCGGGATGATGGCCCGCCCCGCCTTGCGGTTCACGTGGTGGCTCAGTTCGTAGACCACGGTTTTCGGCACGTCCTTGATCACCGCGAACCCGCCGGCCGTGTCGCCGTAGAGCGTGCAGTAGCCGACGGCGGTTTCGCTCTTGTTGCCCGTGGTGAGCACGAGCCAGCCGAAGCGGTTGGACAGGGCCATGAGGAAGTTGCCGCGCACGCGGGCCTGAAGGTTCTCGCACTCGATGCCCGGTTCGCCAGGGCCGAAGGCGTCGGCCAGCGACTCCAGGTAGCGCTCGAACACGGGGCGGATCGGCAGGGTGAGGAGCCGGATGCCCAGGTTGCGGGCCAGCAGGGTGGCATCGGCGAGGGTTTCGCTGGAGGTGAAGTGGGAGGGCATCGTGACGCCCACCACGTTGTCGGCGCCCAGGGCATCCACGGCGATGCAGGCGGTGAGCGACGAATCCACGCCGCCGCTGAGGCCGATGGCCACCTTGCGGAAGCCGTTCTTGAGGACGTAGTCGCGGGTGCCCAGCGTGAGGGCCTCGTAGATTTCCTCGATAGGCTCCAGCGGGCGGGCGACGGTGAACGGCGCGGGGGCCGCCCCGGCGGAGTTGGCCGACTCGAGCACGATGCGGCGTTCCCAACGCCCGCTCGTCTGGCGCGGGTGCACCGATTCTCCGGCGCCGTTGGTCACGATGTCGAACACCAGCAGGTCTTCGCGGAACCGCGCCGACGAGGCCACCATTTCGCCGGCCGGGTTGAAGACCAGGCCGCCGCCATCGAAGACCAGTTCATCCTGGCCGCCGACGAGGTTGTTATAGCACAGCGTCGTCCCGGTGCGCCGGGCGAAAGCCGCGAGCACGTTGCGGCGGGTGGCGAGCTTGCCGGCATGGAAGGGCGAGGCCGAGAGGTTGAGGACCACGTGGGCCTGGTTGCGCTGGGCGTAACGCTCGGCCATGCCGTCGCGCACCCACACGTCCTCGCAGATGGTGGTGAAGAGTCGCACGCCGTTCATCTCGAACACCAGGCAGCCGCAGCCGGGGGTGAAGTAGCGTTTCTCGTCGAAGACGCCGTAGTTGGGGAGCTCGAGCTTGTGGTAGATGCCGAGCAGGCCGCCCTCGTGAAGGAGAGCGGCCGCGTTGTAGACCTTGCCGTTGGCTGCCTCGGGGAAGCCCACGAGCGCCGTCATGCCCCGCGTGGAGCGCGCCACCTCGTCGAGAGCCGCGCGGCAGTCTTGAAGGAAATGGGCGCGCAGGAGAAGGTCCTCCGGCGGATAGCCGCAGAGGGCGAGTTCGGGGAAGATCACCAGGTCGGCCTTGGCGTCGCGCGCGCGCTGCACCCATTGGGCGGCCAGGGCCACATTGCCCGGCAGGTCGCCCACCGTGGGGTTGATCTGCGCCATCGCGATGCGCAGGGCACCCATGACCGCATCTCCTGAGGCCGGGACCGACGGCCCGGGCTCGCGCGGCTCCCCGTTGTCCCGGGCCGCTAGCGGACGAAGAGCATCTCCGCATACGTGGGCAGCGGCCAAAGCCGCGCGTCCACGATCTGCTCGAGCTGGTCCACGGTCTCCCGGAGACTGACCAGCGCGGGCATCACGACGTCGCGGTAGGCCTTCGCGCGCCCGACGGCTTCGTGGACCGGCGCCGCGGCGGCCACGGCGGCCTCCAGGCCGGCGATGCGGGCTTCGAGGGCCTCGACGAGCCCACACGTTCGCTCGAGCAGGGCCCCCTGCGCCTTGGCCGCCAGGCCCACTCCTTTCACCTGGCTGACGGCGGCCGCCAGGGCATCCGTCTGTCCGATGACTGCGGGGAGCACCTGGCGTTTCGCAATCTGGAGCGCGGTGCGCGCCTCCACGTTGATCTGCTTGGCGTACGTTTCCAGGAGCAGATCGGTGCGGGCGTGGAGCTCGCCGCGCGAGAGCACGCAGTGCCGCTCGAGGACCGCCATGTTCTCCTCCTCGGCGAGGGTGAGCAGGCTGTCCACCGAGCTGCGGATGTTGGGCAGACCGCGCCGCTCGGCCTCGGCCACCCAGTCCTGCGAGTAGTTGTCGCCGTTGAAGATGATGCGCGCGCTCTCCCTGGCGAAGCGCTGGAGCAGGGCCTGGGCCGCCGCATTCACATCGCCGGCGCCCTCGAGCTCGTCGGCCACTTCCCGCAGAACGTCGGCCACGATCGTGTTGAGGGTGAAGTTCGGGCCCGCCGTAGACTGGCTGGAGCCGACCATTCGGAACTCGAACTTGTTGCCCGTGAAGGCGAACGGCGAGGTGCGGTTGCGGTCGGTGGTATCCCTGGGCAGCGGCGGCAGGGTGCTCACGCCGAGCTTGAGTTCGCCCCCGGCCTTCGAGGTCCGCTTGCCGCCGCTGGCGAGTTGCCCGAAAATCTCGGTGAGCTGCTCGCCCAGGAAGATGGAGACAATAGCCGGCGGCGCCTCGTTGGCGCCCAGGCGATGATCGTTGCCCGAGGTGGCCACGCTGGCGCGCAGGAGCTTGGCATACTTGTCCACCGCGCGCACGACGGAGCACAGGAAGACGAGGAATACCTCGTTCTCGTGGGGCGTGTTGCCGGGGTCGAGCAGGTTGATGCCGTCGTCGGTCACGAGGCTCCAGTTGTTGTGTTTGCCCGAGCCGTTGACGCCGGCGAACGGCTTCTCGTGCAGCAGGCACACGAAGCCGTGGCGGCGGGCGACCTTGCGCAGGGTCTCCATCGTGAGCTGGTTGTGGTCGGTGGCCACGTTGACGGTGGTGAAGACGGGCGCCAGTTCGTACTGGGCGGGGGAGACCTCGTTGTGCTGGGTCTTGGCCGCGACGCCCAGGGTCCACAGCTCGTTGTTCAGCTCATTCATGAGCGAGGCGATGCGCTCGTCGAGGGCGCCGAAGTAGTGGTCCTCGAGTTCCTGCCCCTTGGGCGGCGGCGCGCCGAACAGCGTGCGGCCGCACAGCAGGAGGTCGAGGCGCTTCTCGACGAACTTGCGATCCACCAGGAAGTACTCCTGCTCGGGGCCGCAGGTAGCGGCCACCCGCTTGGTCGTCGTGTTGCCGAAGAGCCGCAGCACCCGCAGCGCCTGGCGGTTCAAGGCGTCCATCGAGCGAAGCAGGGGCGTCTTCTTGTCCAGCGCCTCGCCGCGGTAGCTGCAGAAGGCGCTCGGGATGAAGAGCGTGACATTGGCGCCGTCGCGCTTGACGAAGACGGGGGAAGTGCAGTCCCACGCCGTGTAGCCGCGCGCCTCGAAGGTCGCCCGCAGGCCGCCCGAGGGGAACGACGAGGCGTCGGGCTCGCCCTTGATCAGCTCCTTGCCGCTGAACTCCATCATCGTGCGCCCATCGGCCATCGGCGAGATGAAGGAGTCGTGCTTCTCGGCCGTCGTGCCCGTCATCGGCTGGAACCAGTGGCAGAAGTGCGTGGCGCCCTTCTCCGTCGCCCAATCCTTCATCGCGTTGGCCACGACATCGGCGATCGAGGGGTCGAGGCTCTCGCCCCCTTCGATGGTCCGCCGCAGCCGGCGGTAGACGTTCTTGGGCAGACGCTCGCGCATCACGGCATCGTTGAAGACATTCGAGCCGTACACCGCGGGGACGCCAGAGCCCTTCCCATTGGTCGTGCTGTCGCCGTTGGCCATCGCCGGACCCCTTTGCGATTGAGGTGCTTAGGACACGGGTCGCCTCTCAGATTTCTGGCGACAGCAATCTGCGTGCCACATGCCGCACCGAGATAGTGAATAGGGCGGCTTCCTGCCCCGAAGTGGGCAATCGGCGGGTTCTTCGGCAGCGTACGCCGTCCATGCTGGGTGAATGCGGTTTTTCATCGGGCAGGATGTGCCTACCGTCCGGTACGTTCCTTGCAACGAGAACCTACCGGCCGGTATGACATGCCGAATGCCCCGCGACGCCCTCCCCCCGCCTCCCCTCGATGCATCAAACAATCCCGTGGTCCAGCAGCCTGTCCACGGTTTGGCGATCTTGGTCCGAGTGGCCTGGTGCGAGGCGTCGGCATGCCTGCTCCCCGCGGCGCTGGCGGTTCCTCGGGCGGGCCGTGTCGAGTGCCTGGGGGCCGGCGCCTGCCCATGCTGTATCAACCCTGTGAGGGGGAGAGTGATACAGCATGGGTAGACGGGCGAGAATGGGCGATCCTCGCGGTTCCGGCCATATTCGCTCATCTGCGGGATGAGCAAGCATGTATGGGGCATGGCCGAAGAGCGTAAGGCAATGGGGCATAAAGGGTTATACGTACTGGCGAGATGGATGAAGGGGAGCAGAGACCTCCCTCCCGTAGGTTCCAACACCTTCGGGAGGGGAACAGGAAGGGCGAGCGCTGCTGGGCTTGCCCTCCCGAACGTATTGGAACGTTCGGGAGGGGGCTCGCTGGTCGGCTACAGGCGCATACAGCGCCCCTGGCGAAGGCCGAAGTTCACATCGCAACCGCCCCGCTACGCCCATACTTGCTCAACCCTGAGAGGGGGGAATGAGCAAGTATGGGTAGATGGGCGAGAATGGGCGATTCTCGCGGCTCCGGCCATACTCGCTCACTTCTGGGATGAGCAAGTATGTGAGCGGGAATGGCCGGAGAGCGTAAGGCATTGGGGCATAGATGGTTATGGAGTGTTCATCGCTGGCGTCGCAGCCCCGGCCCCACGCTCCCAGAAGGCGGCTGCATCCGGATCGCCAGACCGTGATGAGCCGCATTGAGGACGTCTGCGGGGCGGAGCCGGGGATTGAACGCTACTTCCTGCCGGGCTCAGGCAGGGGCTTGAGCCCGTGGAGGTCTATGAGGGGAACCTTGACCTCGAAGTCGCGCAAGGGGGGAGAGATCCAGCTCAGCTTTGAGAGGTGGTCGGCAGCGGACTCGAACTGTTTGCGCACGCGCTCGGTCTCGGCTGAGATGCCAACTTGTTTCTCACGGGCAACGGCATCCAGGGTGCGCCAGAAGTCGCGGGTGCGGCCGAAATGCGGTTCGCGGGCCTTGGCAGCGGACTGCGCGGCTTCGGCAAGGGCTGCCTGTAGCCCGCCAGGCTGGGGCCGCGCCAGCAGCGAGAGGTACCACTCGAGCTGCCCCGCCCTCCCCCAGTCGTTGAGCGCCTCGTGGATGCGGGTGAGGCCGAGAGCGGCGTCGCGCCGCAGGTGCTCGCTCTGCCCTTCGTCGGCGACGATGCGCTCGAGCGCGTCGCGGGCGTCGCGGAGGGCGGCCACGTCGTCCGCCGACAGGCCGGCCAGGCCGCCATCGCCATCGCCGTGGGGCTCCTGGCCGAGAGCGGGCACGAGGGAAGCGGAGAGCAGAAACGCGAATATCGAGAGCCGAACGCGGAATGTCGAATGACGAACCAGCGGGCGCACAAATGGCCGTAGGGAAGCCGTCCCTCGGCGTTCGTCACTCGACGTTCGGCAATGGGCGTCCTGGGGCTTCATTGGATCAGCGGCTCGAATGGGTTCTTGAGGTCGTCGGGGGTGCCGGGCTTGCCGTCCTCGCCGGCGGGGCCGAAGTTCATGTAGTCCGCGAAGCCCTTCAGGCCCACCGCGTGGCCTCGAACGGCCCGTGCTCCGATGACGATCAGGTCCTGGGCAATCGCCTTGTAGTCATCGCCCGTGGCGCGCGCGAAGGCGTCGAGGTAGCACTGAAGGGCCTCCTTGGGGTGGCCCGTGTAGATGTAGGTGAGGGCGCGGAAGCGAGAGGCCTGCGCCGTGTCGCCGGCCGCCTTGCGCGCCCCCGCGAAGGCTCGCTCGCGCTCGGTGTACGCGGGGCGCGGAACAGCGGCGAGCTGGTCCTGGAGATCGTCGGGGGTGCCGGGCTTGCCGTCCTCGCCGTTGGGCCCATAGCGCTGGAAGTTGATCACTTGGTTGGCGCGGGCGACGTGGCCGTCAATCGAGCGAAGGATCTCGGCAATGACCAGTGTGTTGCCCGCGATGGCGCCGCGGTCGCCCGAGGCGTCGAGGCAGATGCGCGCGGCCTGAAGGGCCTCGACGAACTTCGCCTGCCGTCGCAAGGCGTCCACGATCATGGACTGGGCGCTATACCACTGGTCGGGGAGTTCGGGGTAATCGGTGAAGGCGCGCTCGAGGGTTCTGGCGGCGGCATCGGGCCTGCCGCCATCGAGGGCGGCGCGGCCGGCGAGCATGCAGCATTCCTGGGCGAACCGGCGGTTATCGCCGGCCTTCTTCTCGATATCGAGGAACCAGGCGGCGGCCTCGTCGAAGCGCTGGAGGCGGAGGAGGCACTCGCCGGGACGCTTGAGCAGGACGGGCCGTTCCCATTCGGCTCGCGTGTCGAGTCGCCTGGCCTCGAGCAGGCGCGTGGCGGCGTCGAGGGCCTTCTCGGCCTCGCCCTTGGTCCACGCGGCCTCGAACATCACGAGCAGGGCTTCGGCCACGAGCTTGTCATCGGCGGGGGCCAGCTCCGCGGCCCTCTTCGCCGCGTCGTAGGCCTCGTCGAGCTTGCGGGCGCGGTGAAGCTGGAAGCGTGCGAGCCACAGGCGGCCCGCCGCCTCGCTCGCCGCGTCGCCCGCGCTGGCGGCGATGAGTTCGTTGGCCTTGTCAACCGCTTCCTTCGCCTTGTTCCACTCCCACATGGCGGCGCACTGGTCGAGCAGGGCCTGGCGGCCGAGCGCCTTGTCGTCGGGAGAGGCGGCACGCAGGCGGTCGAGGGTCTGGATCACCTCGGCGAACTTGCGCTTCTGGCGGTAGATATCGGCCATGATTCCGAGGGCGGCAGCCTTCTGCTCGCTCTTGGCGAGGGGGCTGGCAGCGGCCTCCTCGCAGGCGCGGAGGGCCTCCTCGTGTTTCCGCGAGTCACCGCTCCAGGCTTTCGCCTGTTCCAGGAGCCTGGCCACGGGGTCGGCGGCGGGCGCCTCGCCGCCGAAGGCCGATAGGCCCAGTGCCCAGCAGCCAATGATCAGCCCCCAGCGGCCCCAGGAGGAGCGAAGCCCAACCGGCCCGCCGCCCCTCGTTTCTGCTTGGACATTGAGCATTGTGGATTGGATATTGGACATTGGGCTTCGGCTCCTCATCACGGCCTTGGCCTCGCGTCGGAATCCAGTTCGTCCTTGCTGCGGACAAGGCGGATGTCGTCCACCCACCACGTGCCGGGGGCTGTGCCTTCGCCGGAGAAGATGACCCAACAGAAGAGCCGCGAGAGGAAGCCGGGCGTCCTCGCCAGCAGCGGCTCGAGAGGAATGTCCACGCGGCGAAACTCGCCAGACGTCTTGCCCAGGCCCACGGGCGGCGTGGTGGTGGGGGCGATGTAGTCGGGCTGGTCACGAAGCTGCACGCGCAGCTCGTCGGCGCTGGTGCCGTCGGACTTCACCCAGAGCGACACGGCGTGGAAGCCGGTGATGTCGCGCGGCACATAGGGGTTGCCGATGGGCAGTGTCCAGGGGCCCTTGCCGGCCGTGATGCGCCAGCTCGAGCGGCTGGTGGGCAGCGGGGCCACCTGGCGATCGAGTGCGACCGTGACGTCGCCCGTGGGGTTGCGAACCGAGATGGCGTAGTCCTCGCCCCAGAAGTAGAAGCTCTCGGCCCGTCGCACGCCGAAGAGGATGCCCACGGCGCCCGCGAGGGCGCCGTCGCTGCCAACGGCAGTGACGGTGAGGTCGAGGGAGCCGGGCCACTCGCGGCGCCAGTCGCGGCCGTCGTGGTGGATTTCGCGGGGTCTGAGGATGATGGGCGCCCCGTAGATGCCGTCGCCCGCCGCCCCGTCGCCGTGCTGGCCATCATCGGCCATGGGTGTGCGGGGCGAGCCGCCCAGGCGACTGAGGTCCACGGTCACCGACTTCGGCTTTCCCCTCTGATCCACGACCAGGGCGGTGATAGCGAGTTGCGTGGGCGCGAGGGCTGCCTCCATGTCGCGCGCGAAGCGGGCGATCTGCCGCGCGATGCCTGCCGCGTGGGGCGCCCTGGGCAGGACGCTGAGGCAGCGCTGAAGGCTCGACGCGCCCTCGCTCCAGGCGCCCGAGGCAAACGAGAAGGCCGGCGGCGATACGACGACGTTGCTCACCTTCAGCGCCCCGTCGAAGCGGAAACCCTTCGCCAGCGCGCCGTTGGCCGCCGCGTAGAAGATGGTGCCGTTGGCATTGGCGCGCAGGTGGGCGCCCTCGGCCACGAAGGGGCTGAGGGGCAGGCCCTGGTTGCACGGGGTGAGCGTCCTGAAGCCGTCCAGCGAAGCCACCATCCCCAGCCTCGTAGGCTCGTAGGCGTAGAAGACCTGGCTGTCGGCGGTAGGACCCGGCACCACGCCCAGGCTGGCCAGGCGCGTCAGTTCGTCCGAACCAGCTTTGGCGAAGTTCGCGCCGTTGTTGGTGACCACGTGCACCCCGGCGTCGGCGGTGGCCCAGTAGACGTCGCCTCGAAGGACGGGCAGGGCCGCGTCCGTGGGCACCACGTCGCGCACGACCACGTACCACGGTTCGCCGAGCGAGGCGGCGGACAGGATGTTCCGCACGTCGGGCTTCTCACGGGTCGAGGCCGCCAGGTAGAGGCGCAGACTCGACGGCCCGCTGCACAGGAGTTTCCACGCGTGCAGGTCGGGCGACGTGATGCGCCAGGTGCGGCCGCCGTCCTCTGTCACCGAGATGCCGGGCGCGGCGGCCCCGTGAATGGCCAGGAACGTGAGGAATCGCATGTCGGCCGGGTAGAGATGCACGGCCAGCACCGCGTCAGCGGCCAGGCCGTTCGCCTTCGAGCCTGCCTGGCGGAACGTCTTGCCGCCATCGGTGGTGCCCCACACACCCCGGCCGTCGGTGGCCAGATAGAAGACGCCGGGCGAGACGGGGTCGAAGGCCACATGGCGGACCGTTCCGACCCTGGCGGGCGCCGCTTCGGGCAGCGGCGCCCAGGTGCGGCCCCCGTCGTCCGAGAGATGCAGGCCCGCGGCCGTGGCGGCGACGACGCGTTGCGGCAGCGTGGGGTGAGGGAAGACGCCCGCCACATCCGCCAACCGCGCCTCGCGCACCCATGTGACGCGAAAGGGCGGGTACTTGCCGGCGTGGCGCCATTCGTGCTGGGGGTAGCCGTGGGTCTCGACGGCCTCGAATGGCGGAGGGGCTTCCTCGCCAGCGCGAGACAAGGAAAGGAGCGTGGCGAGCAAGAGGAAGGGGGGAAGAGAGAATGTCGAACGCTGAATCAGGAATGGCGACTGATGAAGGAAAGCCCGATGCCTTCTCGGTTGCTCCGCCCCAGTTCGACATGCAGCATTCGGCGTTCGATATGCGACATTCGCCTTCGAGGCCAAGGCTACTTGCCTCCTTCAGCGAGCAGCCCCGGCTTCCCGAGCACCACGCGCCGGGCCAGCGCGCCGGGCTCCCCCTCTTTGACGCCGGCAATCGGCTTGTAGCCGTCGCCGCCGAGGGGCGAGACGCCGCGCTCCTGGCCACAGTCTTCCAGCACGGCATGCTCGGCCACGATACGGCGGCCGAACCAGAAGTCATCAAGCCCGCCCTTCGGGCGAAGCGGCACCGGCTCGTCGGCAGCCGTGGCGTCGCTGGCCGGCGAGAGCTTGCGCGTGGCCGGTTCGCCCTCGGGGCTGCCATAGAGCTTCTGGAAGATCTCGACACTCTCTTTACCGTCCACCTTCCAGCCCGCCTCGGTGGACTTCATTCGCCCCGTCCACATGGCGGCCTGGTAGCTGGCCCAGTTCGATGCCTCGAGGAGGGTGATGGTGCCGTCGAGTAGGCCCGCCTGGGGCGCGCCCTCGCCGTCGGCCCGTTTCGACTCCAGGCCGCGGAGGAAGAACTCGGCCAGCACCGATTCGCTGACTTCGGCGGGACTGGTCGCCGCCAGCGTCACGCGCCCGCCACGGGCGAGAAACCGCACGGCATCGCCCGCGCTGGAGGTGAAGTTGAGGAGCACCTGGTTGCGCGCGCGCACCGCGGCGAGCGCATCAGCCAGCTCCTGGGCATTGATGTCCTGGCCCGGGAGGACCATGGAGGGGAGCGTCTCGGCAACGGTGCCGTGGCCAATGAGGATGAGGATGAATTGGTCCTCGGGCGCAGCCCTCCTGGCAATGCCGGCGATGGACTGGCGGATCGCGTCGCGCGTGGCCTTGCCCGAGAGGATGGGGTCCCTGAATGCGTCGTCGCCCGAGAGCACCACCACGTTTGCCGCGGGCACCTTCGCCGTCTGGGTCAGATGAGCGTGGAAGCGCCGGAGCCAGTCGGCGTATCGGCGGGCATAGACGGCCGGGCCGGGCATGCCGCCCACGAGAAGAGCATGGCAGGCGGGTTCGGGAGCCGGCTCGGCCGCGAGCGCCGAGGCCGCAAGCGCGAACCCGCAGACAAGGCAAACCGAATGCCGCCCGATGAATGTCGAATATCGAACGCGGGACGGGACGCTGCTGGTCAGGCTCTGCCCCGTTCGACACTCGCCGTCTCGTGTTCGATATTCGGTATCCGGTGTGCCCATGTCTCAGGCGCTAGTGGCTGAGGAAGTAGAGGATGATGTTGATGCCCATCTTGATGGCTTCGAGGTTGCGGCCGTCGCTCCAGTAGCGGTTCACCCAACCGCAGTGGATGTCGCCGGGGCAGCTCACGGTCATGAGGCGGCCCGTGCCGCGCTCGAAGAGGCCGTAGGCGCCGTGCGGCACGCCCTGCATGTGCGGGCAGCCGTCCTTGAAATGGTAGTAGATGTGGAAGACCTCGTGGTCGTAGGGGATCTTGCGCAACGGGTTGTCGGGGAAGAGCTTGTCAATCAGCTTGTTGTAGGTGCGGAAGAAGCGGTCTTCGCGGGCCGCGTAGACGCAGTCGTCGGCCAGGATGAAGCCGCCGCGCTCCAGAAACTCGCGGAGGTTCCGCTCCTCCTTCTCGTTGAGCTTGAAGTAGCCCTCGGAGGTCATGAAGACGAAGGGGTTGAGCACCATGTCCTCGAAGTCGTCGAGGCGCACGACCTTCGGCTCCTGGCTCGCGTTGATGTTCGTGAGCTCGCGGAGCTTCAGCCGCAGGTTCACGTCGCCCACAGGGTGCACGTTCCAGATGTCCGGCGTGTTGTCGTAGACCGAGAACTGGAGGCGCGGGAAGATGAACTGCCCGGTTGTCACCGCCTTGTCGGCGATAGCGGTCCCCGTGGCCATTCCCCCTGCCACGCTGCCGAGCGCCGCGGCGAGGAACCGCCGGCGCGAGAGTCGCCGAATGGCCTCCATGCCCCCGGCCAAACCTTCCGCGTTTCGTCCGAGGGTGAGGTCATGTCTCGTGTGGATGATCGGTTTGCGCATCGGAGTCGCCTCAAGCCAGACCGGATCGGCGTCGGAGGAACCACTCACTCCCCATTATAGCCAAGAGCGCGATGAAAAAGAACGGCGCGTCCCAGATCTCCTGATCGTGCGGCTTCACGCCGGCCAGGCGGGCCGCACTGACGGCACTCTCGACGGCCTTGGGCACATCGCGCGCCTCGGCCAAGGTGAAATAGCGGCCTCTGGCCGTCGCCGCCATCTGGCGCAGCAGCGGCTCCTTCAGCCCCGCGTCGGTGAACTCGATCAGCGGCTCGCTCACCAGGAACCCGGCCGTGGCCGAACGGTCTTTCCAGCCCTCGACGCGAACGGCCACCTGGTGCTCGCCCTCCTCGTTCGGCACGTAGCGCGCCTGGTAGACTCCCTCCTGCGTGAGCACCCAGTCCATCGGCACCTCCTCCGTGTTGCCGAAGGGGTCTGTGACAGCGGCCACGACCGCTGCGTCGTTGACAGGGCGCAGGTCCCTTCCCAGCACGGTCGCGCGGATATTCACGGGGCTCCGCCGCGCGTAGATGTCGGCATCAGTCTCCAGTGTCAGTTGTTCCTTGGCACCCACGGCGAGCCAGCGGACGAGCTGCTTCCAGAACTTCTCGTGGAACTCGTCGTCGGCCGGCCTCGAGACCTGCCAGTACCACGACCCGCCCGAGGTGAAGGCGGCGACGCGTCCCGCCCCGTAGTTCTGCACGGCGAGGACGGGCCGGCGGCCGTCTCCGCTGGCGATGAGGAGCTGGGCGCCTGCCTTCACCCCGCGCACCGGCGTGAGGCCAAGCAGCGGCGGGGCCTTCTCCCACAGGCGGCGGTTCGCATCGGGGTCGGGCGACAAGCGCATCACCGGGTGCTTCAGCCCCTCCGGCGTCACGATGGCGCTGAAGCGCTCCTCCGAGTAGGCAGGGTCGGCCGGCGAAATCTCGAGCGGCAGGGCCTTGCCCACGGGGGTGCCCGCGTACTTGCCGAGGCCGAACGAGTTGACCCCGCCCAGCATCAGCAGGCCGCCGCCGCGCTCGCGCACAAAGTCCTCTAGCAGTTCGAGCTGGGGCACGGTGAAATGGCTCGCCTCGATGTCGCCCAGGAGGACGGCCTCGAAACGGAAGAGCTGCTCGCGGGTTTCGGGAAAGCCTTTCTCGAGGAACGCCTCGGCCTCGCTGGCGCCCTGCACATAGAAGCGGTCGGACGCCAGCCGCAGGAGCCCCACGAGGCGGAAGTCGCGGTCGCGGAAGAGCGCGCGGCGCAGGAACCGGTACTCGAGCCTCGGGCTGCCCTCGATGTAGAGCACGGGCAGGCGATCGTCCTGAATCTGGATCGTGAACTCGCGCGCGTTGTTGTCGGTGATGCTCTCGCCCTCCGCGGCAGGCACAGCCAGCCGGTAGGTCGCCGTGCCCTCGTGGTCGGGGGTGAAGGCGAGGCGAAGGCTCGTGAGGTCGGTGCCCTTGGCCGGCTCAACGTGTTTCGAGACAAGCGGCGTGTCGCCACGGCTGATGCGAATCTCGAACGGCTCCGCAAGATCGGTGTGGCGGACGGTGGCGTAGACCTCGACTTCGGCGTTCCGCCGCACGCGGCGCGGGGCGAACACCTGCATGACCTCGTAGTCCCTGGGCGGGTTCGGGTTCCCCAGGCCGACGATGTAGAGCGGCGTGCCACGCGCTTCGAGCAGGCGGGCCGCCTCGTCGGGCTCGCCGCCCGTGTTCCGGCAGCCGTCCGTGAGCATCACCACGGCAGCCAGCGGCACCGAGCGCAGGTCCGAATCCACGTCCCGGACCGAGCGGAAGATATTGGTCTGCTGGCCCTGGGCTTTGAGGCGTTCGACGTCGCCCACCCGCGTCGCCTGGGCATCGAAGGCATACGCCAGCACGTTCGAGCCGCGTTCGAGCGTGAGGAGCAGGCCGGGGTCGTCGGGCGTGCCGCTGGCGAGGAGCACCTGCTGCGCGGCGGCGAGGCGGCTCTGGTTGCCCTTCGCCGTCGGAATGTCCTCGATAGACATCGAGCGCGACGTGTCCACCATCACCGCCGTGAACACCCCGCTCGGCCTGGGGCTGCGGAAGCGAAGGGCAGGGACTCCCAGCAGGAACATCAGGAGCGCCACACCGGCCACGCGCAGGCCGAGGAGAAGGCGGTTCATGCGCTTCGGCATGCGCCCGGCCACTCTGCGGTACAACCCCCATGCCAGGGCGACGAGGCCCGCCAGCACGAACAGCCGCACCTCGCCCGGAATGCGGCTGAGGAACACAAGCCGGCCGACCGCGTAGTCGTGAGCGGGGTACTTGAGGAGCGCTTCGAACAGGTTCACTTCCTCGCTTCCGAGAGGGCCTCGTAGTACTTGTTCACCAGCTCACGGTACTGCGGCGGACACTCCTCGCGCTGGGCGGCGAAGAGCTTCTTGGCCTCGACCTTGGCCTCGTACTCGGCTTCGAGCTTGTTGCGCACGCGCCGCACGACGCGCAGCACCTCGCCCCGCCTCTCGCCGTCCTTCGCCAGGCTCTGGCCGAGTCTCTGGGGGTCTTGGGCCGATTGCCTGAGGAACTCGGTGTCTTGCGGCTCGGCGAATTCGCGGTTCTCGAGGTGCTTGGCGAAGCGCTTGATCTCATAGGCGGCCTGCGCCGCCTGCTCGGCCGCCTCGCGCGACGCCGCTTCCCTGGGCTCATCGCCCTGGCCCTTGGGCTCCGCCTCGGCGCCTTGCTTGGGGTCAATTCGCTCGATGGCCTTCTCGATCCGTTGGGCCTCGTTCCGGGCGCGCCGCAGCTCGCTCTCGATGTCGGAGGCCAGGCTGTCGTTGGCGGCTCGGATGCCCTCCAGGGCCTTCTGGAGGGTCTCCTCGGCCTGCTTCTGCTCGCCGGCCGCCTTGGCTGCGCGCTGGGCGGCCAGTTCGACGACCGCGTTGGCCATCTTCTGGTCCGCGCGGCCGCGCACCAGCTCGCGATCGGCCTGCTCAATGTGCTTCGCGGTCTCGGGCCGGGCGCTGCCCTCGGCCCACCCGCGCAGTTCCTTGACGTTCTTCACGGCCTCGCCGAGTTCGGTCTTGAGGCGCACCTGGTCCGAGGCCGCCGCGCGGAAGTCGCGCTGCTGGGCGGCGTCGGGCTGCTGGTCCTTGGGCGCGGCTCGGTCGAGCGCTTCGCTGGCTGCGCGGGCCTGCCGCTGGCGGTCCACCAGACGTTCGAGCCGCGCCTCCGCTTCGTCCAGAGCGCGCTCGAGCTTCGTCTGCGACACGCGGTCAGCGGCGTCGCGTATCTCGCGGAGCGTCTGGCGGGCGCGCTCGGCCTCGGGCACGGCCTGCTCGATTCGGCCCGTGCGCATCTTGGCCGCGGCCGCCTGCATGTCGGCGGCCGCTCGGCCGAGCTTGCGCGCCATCTCGGCGAGGGTTGGGTCGGTCTGCGCGGCGGGGTCCTGCGTGGCCTCCTGGCCGGCCTTGCGGGCCTCCCGCGCGACGTTCTCCTGTTTCTCGGCGAGTGCGCCGCCGGCTTCGCGGTTCTCGCCGCCCTTGGGCTGGGGCTCACCCTCCTTGGGCGGCGTGGCCGCCTGCGCCTGCTCGGCAGCTTCGCGCACGATCTCCGCCTGCCGCTGCTCGAGGTCGCGCGCCTCGGCGGCCACCCGTTCGGCCTGGCGGGCCAGTTCGCGCTGGTTCTCCTGACTCTGCTGGGGCGGAGCGTTCATTTGCATCTGAGCCGCTTCGGCCTGCACGCGAGCCGCCTCGATGAGCGCAAGCTGCTTGAGCGGCTCGTTCGACATCGGCACGGCGCCCTGGGGCACCACCTGGGCGAATTCCTCCGTCACGTCAATCTTCGCGATCTCGGCCAGAGCGACTCGGAAGGCGTCCACCGCTTTGCCCGTGTCGTGCGCGAGCAGGGCCTGGTGGCCCTTGGCCACGTACTCGGCGACGCGCCGCAGGTTCTCCTGCTTGGCGGGGTCGTGGCTCTTGGCGTAGGTGAAGAGCTGGTTGGTCTGCGGGTCCACCATCGCCGCCGCGAGTTCCTCGGTCTGGCGGTTGTAGTCGTTGGGAGCGAGCACCTCCCTCTGCGTGTGAATGTGCCAGGCGGCGCGGAAGATGGGCTCGAGGCTGCGGGTCTCCTCCTGCCCCTCCTCCATCGGCTCGGTGGTCCAGGTGGCCCACGTCTCGTAGTGGATGACCGTGATGAAGTAGATGTCGGAGACAGCCTTCTGCCCCTTGCGGTCGCGCGATTCGAGGTAGTAGGCGATGACCTCCTCGGGCTGAGCCGCAGGGCGAATATCCTCCAGGCGGAAGTTGAGCGTGGCCCTGGCGGCCACAGGCGGGACGCCTGCGCCCCCGTCCACCTGCATCGGCACGCGGATCTCCTTGGGGCTCTCCTCGCCCGCTCGCATGTACACAAAGTCCACGCCCTCGATGCCGAAGTCGTCGGCCGCAGTCGCCAGCGCCATGATCTCACCGAGGGGAATGAGGTCCACCGTCTCGGTCGGGTGCGTGAGTTCCACGGTCGGCGGCTTGTCGGGCAGGGCCTTCACCACGGCGGGGGCCGGGCTCTCGCCCCGCTGATCCGTAATGTCGCGCACGCGGAACACGTAGGAGGCATCCTTGGTCAGCTCGAAAGTGGCGGAGGCCGAAGTCTTCTTCTCTCCGTCAATGGCCAGAGGCTGTTTCGGCCCACCTTCCCATTCGAGGACCCCCTCGGCGAGAGGCCGGTTGGTGAGGATGCGCACGGTGATCCGCGAGCCGATCGGCGCCGCCACATCGCCGGTGACCTGCACCTCCCTGCGCTCGGCCAGCTTCAGGTAATCGGGAAACCGGGTGACCACCTCAATGCCTTCGATGGCCAGCGGGTCGTAAACGCTGATGCGGTGGGTCGCCGAGCGATCTTCGCCCGCCGCGACGAAGAACTCCATCTCCTCATTAACGTCGGGGATGACGATGCGAAAGCCGTTGAGCTTCTCGATCTCCGCCATGGGCAGGTGGCGCCATCGGGTCTGCGCCTGCTCTTCGGCCAGCGAACGGAAATGCAGGAACACAGGCGCATCGGCGGCCCGCGAGAGGGTCACCTCGAGGTCGAAGGGCGTGCCTCGCAGCAGGCTCGTGTCCTGACGCGACAAGGTGAAGGCGATGGGCGGCCGGACCTCGGGCGGCGCCTCGACCGCGGGGCGATCCTCCTGCGTCGGCTCCCACGGCTTGAGCACGCGGACGGCGTGATGGCCGACCGCCGACGGGAAGCTGATGCCGGCCACGAGATAGCTGAGAAGCGCGGCCGCGGCGGCGACGCCGTACTTGCGGAAGCGGCCGAGGTCAATCACCTGGCGCAGATCGAGCCGCTCGGCTCGCGCGGCGGCCGACGCGATGATGGCCTCCACGAGGCCCGCCTCCTGAGCCGAGAGGAACTGGCTGTCGCGGAATTCGGCCGCTGCTACGAGCGCGCCCTCGAAGCGTGGGTCGTGCTCCTCCACGTACAGCGCGAGTTGCGGATCGCCAATGCGCCGCAGCAGGGGCGCCACGACGTTCCGAGCCAGCAGATAGGCCAGCGCCGCGGCGGCCAACGCGAAGATGCCCACCCGCACCGGCGGGCGTGGGCGGTACAACACGTCAAGCAGCAGAGCCACAGTGAAGATGCCTGTGGACTCGAGCACCACCACGGCCAGCCCCGCAAGCGCCGCCGCGCGCTTCCACGCGCGCCGCACCGTGTGGAGCCGTTTGGCCACGTGAGCGTAGTCGTTCATCTCTGCTTACTCCGGCTGGCTAATGGCGCGTCGCGCGGCTCCCGAGGGCCAACTCGCCCACCGAGAGCGCCGCAACGGCCAGGAGCACATACCACCACAACCCCGCCTCGTCCTCGCGACCTGGCCGCCTGGCCGTCTCGGCCGCCTCTTCGCCGGCGACCACCTCGCCCTGCACGCGCTCCAGAGCGGCGATGATCTCCTGCGGCTCGACAGCCGCCGGGTCGGCCTCCGCAGGGTCGCAGTTCACAGCGAACTGGAAGACGGGGCGAACCTCCCGCGGGTTCGAAGCCTGTGGAAGGTTCGCTTCGACCGAGTAGAGGCCAGGCCGCGCGGCAATGGCATCGGCCGCCGCCACGGGCTTGCCGTCCGGCCCTCGCAGGGTGTGGCCCTCGGGCACCGGCAGGCGCTCGCCGACGCGGAAGGCGGTGCGGCCCTCCGTGCGCACGGCCAGGTAGCGCACTGCCTGGTGAAGCAGCGGCAGGAAGATCGCCCGCAGGGGCAGATTGCTCCATTGGAGGTCGGCGGGGTTGGTGAGCATCATCGAGGTGCCCGCCTCGATCGACCGTTCAAGCAGCGCGGGACGCCCATCGTCGTACCGGGCGAGCACGCGCGAGAGCTGCGAGTCGGTGACCTCCCAGAACTGGGTGAACCGCGCGGTCGAGAGGTCGCCGTGATGCGGGCGCTGGAAGATCTCGAAGATCGGGTGGTCATAGTCCACCCGGGCGATGCCAATCTCTGCCCGCTCGTCGGCGCGGGCGGCAGGGGCGATGATGCGCCGCAGCTTGCAGGGCGCCAGGTCGCCGAGCGAGCGGTTGAACGTCTCGGCGTCCACGCGGTCGCCCGGCAGAAAGAGCAGGCCGCCGCCCCGCTGGAGCAGCGCGGCCAGTGCGTTGTGGATGGCCGGCGCCACCTCGCCCACGTTGGCTAGGATCACCACGCGGGCGTCCTGCAATTCCTCGGGCAGCGCCTTCCCCGCGTCCAGGCTCCTGGCCACAAAGGGCGCGTCGTCGCCCGGCGCCAGGGCCTTCGCCAGAAACCACGCCGCATCGGTCATCGGGCTCGTGGTCGGCCGCCCGTTCAGGATCGGCACGGGGATGCGCGGGATCACCCGCACGTTGAACCAGAACTCCTGGCCTCCCGTCGGGGCTGCATCAGCCTTGATGCGGATCGAGCCGGGGTTGTCGCCCGCCGTGTCGAACACGTGGCGAAAGCGCACCGGCATTCGTGCCCCGGGGCGCAGGCTGACCTTCTGCGCGGCGACCTCCTTGCCCCCCATCGAAAGGGCGACCTCGACGTCGCGCGCCTCGGCCCGCGAGAAGTTGGCCACGCGGGCGGCCAGGGTGCGCGGCGTGCGGCTCAGCGCCACGCTCTGGGGCGTGTCGGCCTCCACAATCGCCACGCCGCCCGAGCCTTCCTTCGGTTGCACGGGCCGCACGATGAGACGCACGCCGGGCGCCAGCTTCCAGTCGCCCTCGAAGTCGGTCCAGCCGGTCCGCTGAAGGTCCGAGATGAGGATGACCTCCTTGGCGCGGGCCTTGACGGCGCGGAGCAGCGTGTCGGCCTGCTGAACGGCCGCGGCGATGCGCGTGCCGCTGTGCGTGGGCGCGATGCCCTCGAGCTTTGCCCGCACCTCGCCCAGGCGGCGGGTGAAGGGCGCCTCGACGCGCGGCGCGTCGGCGAACGTCACGAGCGCCGCCGCGTCGCTGCCTTCGCTCAGGGAGTTGAGCGCGGTGAGGGCCTCCTCGCGCAGGGGCGTGAGCAGCCCCTCGCGGCCCATCGAGGCCGAGAGGTCCACAACGATGGCTCGAGCCGTGCCTGGCGTGAACAGGGCGCCGGCCCCGCCGTCGCCCGACGCGAGAAACGGCCGCGCGAACGCGACAGCGAGCAGGGCGCAGGCCGCCGTGCGCATGGCCAGCAGGATCATCTCGTAGATTCGCTTGCGTCGCAACACGTTGCGCGAGACGTTCGCAAAGAACCGCAACGTCGAGAACGCCACCCGCCGAACGCGGTCGCGCGTCAGGAGGTGGATGAGGATCGGCACTGCCGCGCCCAGCAGGCCGATCAGGAAGTAGCGGTTCAGGAAATCCATGAGGTTCGTTCCGGCTTAGAAGAAATGGACAAGGGGCGATGGACACAATGGACACGATAGACGTGGGGCGGAATCCCGTGACCATCCATCTTGTCCATACCATCCATCTTGTCCACACCGTCCATCTCGTCCATTCCCTCAGTTCATCTGGCTTCGCCGGTGCAGGTACTCGCTCAAGCCGAGTTCCAGCGGCGTACGGGTGTCGAACAGCTTGTAATCCGCCTTCAGGTCGGCGCAGCCTTTCTCATACGAGGAAAGAAAGCGCTTCAACTCGGCCATGTAGACGGGCTTGATGCCCTCGGGGGCCACGAGTAGCTTCTCATTCGTCTCCAGGTCCGTGAACTCGGTCATCGTGTCGAAGGGGAAGGTCAGCTCCGCGTCATCCATCACCTGGAACACGATGATGTCGTGGCCTTTGAATCGGAAGTGCTGGAGGGCCGAGAGCACCTTCTGCGGGTCGTCGAGGAGGTCGGAGATGAGGATGATGAGCCCGGTGCGCTTGAGGCTCTCGGCCAGGTCGTGCAACGGGCCGGCCACGTTGGTCTCGCCGCCCGGCGCCAGGTGGTCGAGTTCGGTGAGAATGCGATGGAGGTGCGACTGGCGGGTGCGCGGCGGCAGCATCAACCGCGCCTTCGTGTCGAACACCGTGAGGCCCGTGGCGTCGCGCTGCCGCATCATGAAATAGGAAAGGCACGCGGCCAGGCACGAGCCGTACTGGAGCTTCGAGAGGCCGGTCTCCCGCGACTTGTAGGCCATCGAGCCCGACGAGTCGAGCAGGATGTGGCACGTGAGGTTCGTCTCCTCCTCGAATTGCTTGATGTAGTAGCGGTCGGTCTTGCCGTAGACCTTCCAGTCAATGTGTTTGATCTCGTCGCCGGCCGTGTACTGGCGGTATTCGGCGAACTCCACGGAGAAGCCGCGATAGGGGCTGCGGTGCAGGCCGAGGATGAATCCCTCGACCACCACTTTCGCGAGGAGCTGCATGTTGCTGATCCGCGCGATCACGTCGAAATCGAGATACGGGCTCTTGGCCATCGCAGCACCCGCTCAGTTCCTAGCCCGGACCACCCGTCGAAGCAACGGACCCGTCAGAGGCGTCCGACGGGTCGGGCACGTGCGACCGGCCCGCCGGAGGCAGGTCGTTCACAGCCCCGATCTCGGCGGCGACACGGCCTCCAGCAGCCGCCGGATGATCTCCTCGGAGCTGATGCCTTCGGACTCCGCGCGGAAGTTCGTGATGATGCGGTGGCGCAGGACGGGGAAGGCGACCGACTGCACGTCCTGCACCGACACGTGGGGCCTGCCGGCGAGCGCGGCGCGCGCCTTGGCCCCCAGCACCAGGTAGTGCGATGCTCGAATCGAGGCGCCCCACGAAACATAGTCCCGAATGAAGTCGGGCGCGCCCGCCTCGGTCGGGCGGCTGCGTGCGGCGAGCGACACGGCATAGGCGATCACCGGTTCGGCCACGGGGATCCGGCGAATGAGACGCTGGTATTCGATCAACTCGCCGCCGGTCATGCACACCTCGGGCTGCGCCCCGGCGGCGCTCGTCGTGGCGTCAATGACCTCGATCTCCTGCGCCTTCGGCAGGTAGTCAATCAGCAGGCTGAACATGAAGCGGTCCTGCTGGATCTCGGGCAGCGGATACGTGCCCTCCTGCTCGATGGGGTTCTGCGTGGCCAGGACGAAGAACGGCTCCTGGAGCGGATAGGTGGAGCCGCTCACGGTCACCTGGTGCTCCTGCATGGCTTCGAGCAGCGCCGCCTGGGTCTTCGGCGGCGTGCGGTTGATCTCGTCGGCCAGCAGGATATTGGTGAAGATGGGGCCGGGGCGAAAGACGAGCTTGCGGCTGCCGGTCGCGCGATCCTCCTCCAACACCTCGGTGCCCGTGATGTCGGCCGGCATCAGGTCGGGCGTGAACTGCACGCGGCGGAAGGTGAGGTCCATCGCCCGCCCGAGGCTCGAGATGAGCAGCGTCTTGGCCAGGCCGGGCACGCCGGTGATCAGGCAGTGCCCGCCGGCGAAGAACGCGGCCACCACGTCGTTCACCACGGCGTCCTGCCCGATGATCACCTTGCGAATCTCGCGGAGGATTTTCTCGCGGCCTTCGCAGAGCGTCGCCAGCAGGTGGGCGTGCGCGGGGGCCGCGGTCGCTTCGGTTGCCATAGCATCCCTCAGTGGCTCGGGGGTTCGGGGCAGGCCTCGATCAGCCTGCGGATGACGTCCTCGACCGACACGCGGTCCACCTCGGCCCGGAACGACAGGCCGATGCGGTGGCGCATCACCGGCACGATGGCCTGGCGGATGTCCCGCGGCTCGACCGTGGCCCGGCCGTCCTGCGCGGCGGCCGACTTGGCGGCGAGGGCGATGTTCTGGCTCGCGCGCAGGCCGGCGCCCCAGGCCACGTACTCTCTGACGAAATCGGGGCAGCCTTCGACCGTGGGGCGGCTCGAGGCCACGAGGTCCACCACGTAGCGGCTCAGCGCCGGCGGCAGCTTCACCTGCCGCACCGCCTGGGCGAAGGCCAGCAGATCGGCCGCGCCGATGACCTTCTGGAGTTCGACGGCCTCGGCGCCCGTCGAGCGTCGCACCACTTGCGCCTCGCTCTTCTCGGGCAGGTAGTTCATCGAAATGGTGAGCATGAACCGGTCCTGCTGCGCCTCGGGCAGCGGGTAGGTGCCCTCCTGCTCCAGCGAGATCTGCGTGGCGATCACGTAGAAAGGCTCGGGCAGCGGATAGGTGCGGCCGCCCAGGGTCACCTGCCGCTCCTGCATGACCTCGAGCAGCGCGGCCTGGGTCTTGGGCGGCGTGCGGTTGATCTCGTCGGCCATCACGATGTTCGAGAACACGGGGCCCCTGGCGAACTTCAGCACCCGGTGGCCGGTCGTCTGGTCCTCCTCGAGGATCTCCGTGCCGGAGATGTCGCTGGGCATCAGGTCGGGCGTGAACTGGATGCGCTTGAACGAGAGGTCCATCACCCGGGCGACGCAGGTGGCCAGGAGCGTCTTCGCTGTGCCGGGCGGGCCCTGGATCATGCAGTGGCCGCCGGCAAACATCGTCACGAGCACCTGGTCAATCGGGTCGTCCTGGCCGACGATGACCTTGCGGAGCTCCGCGACGATGGTCTGGCGCGCCGCCTTCACACGCGCGAGCACCCGCTCAGTCTCGGCGGGGTCTGCCATTGCCGCCTTGGGCGACTCGGTCATGGCGGTGAGGTTCTCCACATGCACGGGACCCGTCGGGCGTACCCGCGCGCGCCGTACGGCTCGCGCGACGCTCTCATTGTCTATATTAGGCCCGGGGAATCAAGTGGAGAACCCCTGCCCTGCCGCGCGGCGGGCGCTTCCGGCGGCCGGAGCCTCGTTCCATCCACGAGGGAGTGCCCAACAACCCCGTCAGGTTGCCCTGGCCAACAGGTCATTGACCCTGCGACACAGCACGGCAATGTCCACGGGCTTCTCGAGAAAGTCCTGCACGGGCATCCAGTGGTCGTCAATGTCGCTCGCGCTGAACCCGAAGGGGAACTTCTGGTTGACCGCGGTGAGCATGAGGATGGGGACCTTCGCGACGGGCTGGCCCGCGTCGCGTATCTCGCGGGCGAGGTCGAAGCCGGCCGAACTGCTCTCGGGGAACATCACGTCCAGGACCACGAGGTCGGGCGTGCGAGCCTTCATGCGGCTGAGCGCGTCGGTGGTCTCCAGCAGAATGTCCACCTCGTGGCCCGAGGCACGCAGGGTCATCGCGGCAGCGCTGGCGAAATCCTCGTCATCGTCCACGATCAGCAGGTAGGCCATGGTCAGACTCCTTTCTCTCACGCGACGGCGCGAGGCGGCGGCCCGTGGGTGGGAAGGCGAGAACACATCGGGTCCCTTCACCCGGCGCGCTCTCGATTCGCAGGCGGATGCCGTAGGTCTGCGCCACCGTTCGCACAATGGCGAGGCCGAGGCCGGTGGATTCGCGGTTGTGCCGCACGGCCTCGTCGGTGCGGTAGTAGGGCTCGAAGACCCTGGCGAGTTTCTCGGGACGGATGCCGATCCCATGGTCCTCGACGACCACCTGGGCTCCGCCATTGCCTAGCGGCCGGCACTCGATGCGCACAGGGCCGCCCGGGTGCGAGTAGGCCACGGCGTTGGCCAGGAGGTTCCCGAACAGCATCTGGAGGTGCTCCTCCGCGGCGGTGGTTCGGGCGGGCTGGAGGTCGGCCTCGATCGTCACCTGGCGCTCCGCCACGATGGGGCCCACCTGCTCGATGCACGCGGCGATCACCTCGGCGAGGTCGAGGTCGGCGCAGGGCAGCGGTTCCTGGGCCTTCGATTCGAGGTTCGCCAGTTGCAGCATCTCCTTGATCTCGCTGGCGAGGCGCTGGCATCGCCTGGACACGCGGCTCAACACGTCGCGTGCGGCCGGGGTCATCTCGCCGCAGTATCCGCGGAGCAGGAGTTGCACGTTGGCGTGGATGGCCGAGAACGGGGCCTTGAGCTCATGGGTGGTGCGCAGCATGTGCTGCATGCGTTCCTGCTGCGCCACCACGAGGCGGCGGTTGGTCTCGGCCAGCTCGTGGTCGCGCTGCTGGACCATCGCTGACAGGCTGGACGCCAGGTACCACACGACGAGCCACGTGAGCACGGCCCAGCCGACGTTGAAGAGGCGCACGTGGGGCAGGTTGTCCAGCAGGCCGCGCAGAGAGGCGTCGGCATAGAGGCCCGCGGCGGGAAGGATGCCGGCCTCCTCCAGGGTCACGCACGCGATGTACAGTCCGCATGCCACAGCAGTGACCGCCAGGGACCACGAGCGCGGGAAGAAGATGCAGGCCAGGACAATATGAAAGAGATAAGCGAAAGGCACGTAGGTTTCGAGGCTGCCCATCTGGTGGACGACCACGGTCAGGACAGGGAGGTCCACCGCAATCTGGCTCCACAGATTCGTGCGCGCTCCACGCGAGCCGGGCGACCGGGCAGTTCGCCGGGCATGAGCCACGAATGCCAGGTTCGCCAGTGCGAGAACCGCTGCGGCCGCCAGCGGCCAAGAGCCCTGAGGCCGAAGCCCCAGGCGCTCGGCCAGGCTGCCCAATGCGAGCCCCAGGGCGCCGAAGACGCCCAGGATGGCTACGACGATCCAGCGAAGGCGGCACACCCACATCACATGTCGAAGCAGCAGGCTCTCGGGCAGGCACGCGCGTTCGTCGCTCCGGGCCGCAGGCCCGCCGTCCGCCACCAACGGCAGTTCGTAACTGACCCTGGCGTCTGAGGACGGGGCAGTCATGGGAGGCGATCCCTTCCCAAGGGTGTTATGCCGGAACCCGCGCGGGCCGCCTCGGCACCGTGCGCCGCGGGCAGGTGGAGGCCGAGCGGGATCGCGTCGGGCGGTTCCTCGCTCGCGAAACGCAGGCCCCCGCGCCCGTTGGCGGCGCGCCGCACGGCGCGGCCCCGTGCAGCGAGCATGAGGGTCAGAGCCTCGCGGCAGTCGTGGGCGTCAATCAGCGGGAAAGGGCGAGAGCCCTCGGCAAAGGCCATGGCAGACGCTCCTGACACGCGGCCAGGTCGGCTCGCGTCCGTGGACCGGCCACAAGCGGCAGTGTCTCCCGGCCCTACTTTGGACTCACAGGCTCCCCCTTCGGGGCCCCCTGCTTGGGGGATTCCTTGGGGGGTTCTTTGAGGGATTCCTTGGGGGTCTCCTTGGGCAGTTCCTCAGGCGCTCCCTTCGGGGGTGGCGGAGCCTCGCCCTTCGGCGGCGCGGCGGGAGCGGTGTAATCCACGGGGTGCTCGCGATCATAGGCCCTGGGCACGTGGCAGCCGGAGGCGCAGGAGCCGCCGGTCTTGGTCTGTTCGAACCGCACCGGGAGCATCCAGCCGCCGCGTCCGAAGGGCACCGCGTCGCGAATCTGGAGCGGCTGGTCGCTGGCATGGCTGGCGTGGCAGGCGCGGCAGGTGCGGCCCTTGACGGGCTTGTTGACGTGGAGGTAGTGAAGGTTCAGCGTGCCGTTCCTGAAGCCGGTCGCCACCTTGGTCTTCTCTTCGGTGAAGGGCTTCTTCTCGTGGCACTGGAGGCAGAGGGCGTAGGACTTGAGGTCGAACGGAGCGTAGAAGCCGGGCGGGTATTCCTCGAGGAGCAGCGACACGTGGCTCGACGCGTGCGCGGTGTGGCACAGGCCGCAGTCCTTGTCTTCCATAGGGGGATGGACGTGCTTCCTCGCGGTGAGCTGTTCTTTGATGCTTGGGATCGTGCGCGTGGCCGGCTCGGCGCCGGCGGGGCCTGCGGCCGCCACGGTGAGCGTCCTGTCGTGGCAGCTCAGGCAGGCGTCCATCGGCTTGGCCTTGAGCAGCTTGGCGAAGTCGCTCACGTGCGGCTTGTGGCAGCTCATGCAGGCCTTGCCCTCCAACACAACCGAGTGGACGGAGCGGCTGGTCTTGGCCCTGGCCTTGGCTACGACCTCGTCGTGGCACGTCTCGCACAGCTTCACCACGCCGGCGGTGAGCATCTTGGTCGTGTCGCCGCCGTGCGGGTCGTGGCAGGTGGCACAGTCGTCCCTGACGGGCTCGTGGACGACCTGCTTCCTGGCGGCTTTGGGCTCCTCCTTGCCCTTTTCGGAGCTGGACTCCTCCTTGCCCTTTTCGGGGCCGAGCGCCTGTTTGCCTTTCTCGGCCTCCTTGGGCTTGTCCTTGGCGAAGATGAGGTCGTCGTGGCACTCGGTGCAGAGGGCCGTGCCTTTGCGGGCGAGCTTGAACTCATGCTTGTTGTCCTTCCACACGTGGCAGCTCGCGCACTCTCCCGCGGCAACGGGCCCGTGCACCTCCTTCTTCTGGGGAAAGCCCGCGTGGCACGTGGCGTTGATGCACGGGGCCTTGGGCACAAGCTCTTTGGGCGGCTCGGCCCCGCGCGCCGCCAGCGCCGCGAGGGCCAGGGCAAACGCCAGGGGCGCGGAGGGCAGGGGGTGGCGGACCGGGGTCGTCATTTCCCTGGTTCCTTCTCCTCGGGGTTGGCGGCCTTGGTGGCGGTCTCGGGGTCGGGGCGGCGTGCGGCCGCGGCATGGGCGGCGGCGGTCTTGGCGATCTCGGTGCCGGGGGCCAGTGTCGCCACCCGCTCCCAGAGCTCCGCGGCCTTGGCCCGGTCGCCCGTCAGTTCGTTCACGACGGCCAGATTGTAGGTGGCCTGGACGTGTCCCGCGTGTTTCTGTAGGACGCGCTCGTACTCGATGCGGGCCTGGCCGAGGTGGCCCATCTCCTTGTAGCAGGTGCCCAGATCCGTGCGTGCGCTGAGATCCTCGGGGCGTTCCCGAAGCACGGCCAGGTAAAGCGGCACGGCACGGTGCGGGCGGTCCATGTCGTAGTAGAGGTTGGCCAGGGCGAGCCGCGCGTTGGTGTCGTCGGGGTGGGCGGCGAGGTGCTGGCGGAGGCCGATCTCCCGGAGCGCCAGCTCCTGGGCCTTGGCCGCCAGAGGGGGCAGTTGCGGCACACCCTTGGCGGGCAACTGGGGGGTGCTGGTGGAGTCGCATCCGGCGAGCGAGAGCAGGGCGGCGGCGATCAGGGCGATGAGGCGCATGAGCTAGTACCCCAGGTTCACGTGGTTCTTGCCGTGGCAGCGGAGGTTGCAGGAGCCGTGGTTTCCGGCGGAGCTCTGGTAGTTGAGCTGGTTGTTGCTGTTGGGGGTGACGATCGTGGTGTCGAAGTCGATCAGATGGGCGTATTGCTCGCTGCCATGGCTGTTGTGGCAGGCGCGGCACGAGGCGCGCTTTTCGAGGTGCTTCTTGTGGTAGCGGAAGCTGGACTGGCTCTCGCTGTTCACCGTGGCCCGGTTGTGGCACCGGTAGCAGAGGGCGTACTGGTTGAGGCTCTCGGCCTGGCCGTCCTGGGTGCTGTAGTTGGCCTTGAGGATCGGGCGGAAGAGCGAGCCGTGGGGGCCGCGCGGGGCGTTCGCCTGGTCGGACCCGTGGCAATCGGTGCAGGCGGTGTAGCTCTGCGTGGTGTAGGGTTGAATGAGGCTGGGCGTGCTGGGGTTCTTGCCAATGGCCTGCACGGGGTGATAGGAGGCGTTGCCGGGGTTCACGAGGCGCTGAATGTCCACGCGCCCGGCGCTGGCCGCGCCCGTGCCGTGGCACTTGTAGCACAGCTCGTATTCGGGCCGGTCGCCGTGCCGTGAGTTGCCGATCTGTCTGATCTTGGTCACGTCGAGTTGCCCGCCGTTGGCGGCTTTGGTCTGGTAGTGCTCGTCGTGACAGTCCACGCACGCCACGGTCGAGAGGGCGGCGGGAGCGCCCCCCGCGACGCGCTGGACCGGGATGCGCAGGAGCGACTGCGTGCTGTTGCCGAGCGGATGGTGCGAAATCTTCAGGAACTCGGCGCCCACATTGCCGAGGCCCTCGGTCTGGGTGAGCAGGCCCTTGGCCCTGGCCGCGTCGCGCGCGGCGGCGTCGCCGTGGCACTGGAGGCAGGTGCCGTCGGCTCCGCTCGGGAGCATGAGGCTGCGCGGCGGGCCGTGGCCCACGTGGCAACTGCCGCAGGCCCGCGGCAGCAGGGTGGCGTTGCCGTGCGCGGCCTGGGCGAAGGCGCCGGCCTGGGCGGCGCCGCCCCAGGCGAGCAGGGCGGCGGCCAGCAGCGCCAGGAAGAGCGTCCTGCGTGGTCCTAGTGGTCGTGACAGGTCAGGCATGTGCCGCTCCAGGATGGCTTGACGTAGAAGTGCGGCACCCCCGGGGCGCCGAAGTTGCTGTCGTCGTGGGGGTCGTGGCAGGTCGTGCACTGCATCTTGCCCTGCTTGTCGAGCTTGACGTCGGGGTCCGTGAGCGTCGAGGGGAAGCGCAGGGGCATGTCGCCTGCGGCGTTGTTCCGGCTCGCGAGCGCATCGTCGTAGACGAACGAGATCGGGTGGCTGCCCGAGAGGTCGGTGCCCAGGTAGCCCTTCTGCCCTGGCTGAAGCATCGGGCCGCCGCTGACGGGGATTTCGGTGTCCCGGCTGCGCACGGCCCCGAGGGCGATCGTCCCATCATGGCAGCTCAGGCAGAGCTTCGACGAGCCATCGGGCTGAAGCCCCCCCGCCCCGTAGGCCTGGAGCGTGGGGCTGGTGGGCATCACGTAGTTGCGCACGGCGTCCAGGTCGCGGTTCCACAGCGGCGCGCGCGGGTCGGCGTTGTGCGGCGTATGGCAGAAGATGCAGATCTGCTTCTCGGTGGGCGACTTGATCGGCCCCGGCCCCGTGACCGACAGGTTGTGGGGGGTGTTCACGATGCTGCCGGCCAGGGCCGTCGAGACGAGCCCGAGCAGAAGCGCGAGCGTCAGACTGGCGCGTTCACGGAGCCTGCGGCCCCTGGGCCGGCTCCGCGCGCAGGTACTGGAACACCTGGATGCGCGAGTTGCCTGTGTCAGAGACATAGATGCGATCCTCGTCATCGGTGCACAGCCCGGTCGGCAGCCACAGGAGGCCCTCCTCCTTGCCGCTGCCCCCGAACGCCAGCAGGAACCGGCCCTGCCGGTCGAACACCTGCACCACGTCGTAGAGGGAGTCCACCACGTAGACGTGCCCCTCGGAGTCCAGGGCGATGCCCTTGGCCTTGGCGAAGTCGCCCGTGCCGTCGCCCGCCTGGCCGAACGCGCCCAGGCGCTTCCCCTCGGCGTCGAAGAACTGGATGCGATGATTCAGCGAGTCGGTCACCCACAGCGTTCCCGCGCGGTCCACGGCCGCATGCGTGGGGAAGTTGAACGTTCCGGCCTCCTCGCCCCGCCCCCCCAGCGTGTGCACCAGGCGCCAGCCTTCCGCCGCACGCTCGAAGGTGCTCACCACATGGGCGCCGGAGTCCACCACGTGCAGCCGCCGCCGGGCCGCGTCGTAGGCGACGCCCGAGGGCCGCACGAACTTGGCCTCTACCTCGCCCAGCGGCCGGCCATCGGCCGACAGGCAGAAGACCCGGGCCAGTGCGGAATCGGATACGAACAGCGCCCCATCCTCCGCAATCGCCAGCCCGATCGGACAGCGCAGCCGCGTGTCGCCCACGGCCTCGATCACCTTGTAGCGCCTCTCGGCCAGGTTCACCACGTGCACGGCCGGGCGCCCCGAGTCGGTGAAGGCCAGCAGGCCGCGCCCGACGCACAGCCCGTGCGGCGTCGAGAGTTCCACTCGTCGCGCGCCCGCCAGCCAGTCGAACACGCGCCAGCCCGTGCGGGTGGCGAACCGGAATGCCTGCCCCGCCGTGATCGCCCCTTCGTAGCGAATCCGGGGCGGGTCCGGCGGCAACGGCCAGACGAGGGGGCGCTTCGGCGGGGCCCACGGGTGAGCCGGCGGGGCCGCGCAGCCGAGCATCGCCGCCAGGCCCGCCGCCACACCCAGGGCGCAGCGCCCTGGCAGGGTCCCTCGCAGGTGCGTTGCCACGCGCATGGCCATCGCTATGTGCCCCTGCCAATCGGAGACGCGGTGCCGTGTACAGAGCAATTCTCGTGCCGGCGAGCCCATCCTCGACGGCGTGGCTCGCCCGCGCCCCATCACTTCTCGGTGCCCTTCTTCATCGAGCGGTGCATGTCGCGCAGGTTCTTCATCGAGGCGAGGAGCTTGGCATGTTCGGCATTCCCAGGCTCCAGCTTCACGCAGATTTCGAGTTCCTTCACCGCCTCGTCCATCATGCCGGCCCTGGAGAGGGCGATGGCATAGGCCCGGTGGGCGGCAGGGTCCTTGGGGATCAGGCGCACGGCCTCGGCCAGGTGGCGGAGGGCGTCATGCCACTTGTTGAGCTTCGAGTTCAGTTGGCCTGCCCGCAAGCGCAGCGCGCCGTCGCCTGGGGCATCGCGGAGTTTCGCCTCGACGGCCGCCAACTCGTCGTAGGTGGACTTCTGCGCCTTCGCCTGCTCGAGCCAGACCAGGTAGGGGCCGGCGTGGGCCGCGTCCACGCTGGCCAGCGCGGTCCAGAGGCGGATGGCATCGTCCACGTGCCCCAGGCGGTAGTGGGCGAGGCCGGCGATGCCCAGGCCGTCGGGGTCGTTGGCTTTGGCCTTGAGCAGGGCTTCGCCGTCGGCGAGGGCGGCCGGCCATTCCTCGCGCACGACGCGTGCCGTGGCGCGGGCCACCAGGGCGTCGCGGTCTCCGGGCGTCTTGGCCAGGATGGCGTCCAGCTCGGCCAGGCGGGCGTCTTCCTGGCGGCGCTTCTGCGCCCAGGCGATGCGCGAGGGGATCTCTTTGCTGGTGGGGTCGAGTTCCTGGGCCTTTTTCCAGCGCTCGATGGCCTTGTCGTACTCCTTGAGCTGGCAGAGGGCCTCGGCGGAGAGGGCGAGGGTGGCGGCGTGGTCGGGCTTGAGGGCGATGGCCTCCTCGAGCAGAGGCGCCGCGCGCTCGCCGTAGCCGAACCGCAGGTAGATCTGCGCCAGTTCCACACGGGCATCCCAGGACTTGGCGTCCTGCTTGCATACGGCCTGGAGTTCCTGGATGCGCTGGTGGATGCGTTGCATGGTGGTGCCGGGGGCGTTGCCGTGGGGCGCGTCGGGCTGAGCGCCCAGAGCGGCCAGGGCCGAGAAGCCCACCACGAAGGTGAGAAATCGAGTCGAGAGTCGCATAGGCAGGCCTCCTGACTGATCAGAAGCGGCGGCGGATGGTGAGGAACATGTAGTTGACTCGCTCGTTGGAGTAATCGTCGTCGCGCTCGCTGAGCCGCAGGGAGAGGGCGATCTCGACGGCGCGGATGCGGTGGCTGACCTCGGCTCGGGCATAGGTGTAGCTGGACGAGAATCCCCTGTCGTCCTGCATATCACGGCCCAGGGTGAGGGTGTAGGAGGTCTGAGGCAGGGGCGCGGAGGTGTAGGTGACCGACACGGTGCGGAACCTCGAGTCGCCGCCCTCATTTCCATATGATACCCTGCGCACCGTTGCGTTGCCACTGATCGTTTGGGTTCTTCCGAGCGCCTGGCTCACGGCCAGTTGGGCGCTGTCGGTGACGTGGGGCGAGAGGTTGCTGTCGTAGTTTTCGTGCTCGAGGGTGAGGGTGGCGGGGCCCATGCGGATGGCGGTGCCGACGAGGGTGTCGCGGAGGTTCTCAAGGCGCCCCTGGTCAATGCCCGAGCGGAGCTTCTGGTCGCGGTCGCGCACGCCGCCATAGAGGGAGAGGAAGCCGAAGAGGTCGAGGCGGAGGTTGACGCGCCGGTCGAGGGTGGTGAAGGAGATGGGCGTGCCCACCTGGTAGGAGTAGTCTACCAGCACGGTGCCGCCATTGGGGATGAGGCCGCCGGGGATGCGGCGGATCTCGAGCCGGCGGCCCTGGGGGATGAGGCGGTAGTCCACGTCGAGCAGGTAGATGGTGGTGTTGGTGCCGTCGGTGACGAAGACGGTGCCGGCCAACACGTCGAAGTTGTTGAGGAACTCGGGCACGCCGTCGGTGAGGGTGTGGCCCTCGTCGAGGATGGGGCGGATGGTGCCGCCGCCGGTTTCGTCGGTGTACTCGCGGCCGGCGCCCAGGTCGAGGAAGAGGGTGCCGTGGGGGATTTTCTTGACGTAGTTGAGGGTGAGGGAGCCGCCGCGTATGTCGCGCCCCGAGCTGCCGAAGCTCTCGTCGGAGCCGTGGACTTCGGCGGTGGTGGTGAGGCTCTTGAAAAGGCGGTGAGTGAGGGCGGCGCGGCCTGACAGGATGTCGGACTGGGTGGAGCCGACGGTGTCGCGGGAGTAACGCAGGGAGTAGTCGCTGGCGAGGTTCGGCGCGTGCCGCAGGTGGAGGCCCTCGTCAATGCTGGAGCGGGTGGAGGGGGAGGTGCCGGTCTCTTCGCGGTGGCTGAGGTGCGAGGCGAGGGAGTGGAAGCCGTCGCGCCCGAACTGGAGGCGGTTATCGAAGTCCCACTGGTCGGTGACGTAGTGGCCCTTGAACTCCGGCTGTGCCGTCATCGGGCGGCCGATGGTTTGGGTCCTGTCCTTATGCTCGTAGCTGAGGGTGGAGTTGGAGTTGCCGAAGGTGTTGTGGATGACGAACCCTGCGGTCTTCTCCTCGTCGGTGCGGTTCTCGTCTGCGCCGCGGGTGACCTCGTCGGTGCGCTGGTGCGAGGCGTAGACTTGCGTGGGAAAGAGGTCGTTCTTGATGTTCAATTGGGCCTGCTGGTACTCGGTGTCCACCACGGTGAAGCCGCCGTATTCGCGTGCGGCGTAGGCCCGGCTCTTCTGGAGCGCGAAGCTGAGCGAGACGGGGTGCTGGGGCAGGAAGGTGCCGCTGATCGAGTAGAGCGGGGAGATGTCGTTGATCGAGTCGCGTTGGGTGTCGCCGGGCAGCTTGGTTACGGCCTGGCTCTGCTCGACGTCGAAGGCGAAGGTGGCGGCGAATTCGAGCAGGCGGGGGTGGTAGACGTAGCCGCGCCAGCCGAGGGTGAGGATTTCGTGGAAGCTCAGTTGGGTGAACTCGCGGGTCGTGTTGCCCGCCTTCTCGGTGTACTGGCGGTTCTCGTAGAGGGTCTGGAGCTCGAGATCGGACTCGAAGCTGCGGATGCCCAGGAGGCGGAAGCCTTCCTGGGCGCCGCGCGCGCCGGCGGAGACGGCGGCTGGGAGGGCCAGGAGTAGGAGCGTCGTGCCGAGTCGCCGCACGGCTAGCTGCCCTCCCGCTTGGGAGGCTCAGGAGGGGCGCCGCCGCGCGGGCCCTTGCCCTGGCGGTCGAGGAGGAAGTGCACGTCGGTGCCGCCGTGGGCGTCGTGACAAGTGAGGCAGGCGGCCTGGTCGGAGGGCCTGGGGCAGGGGTGCGGCTTGGCGCCTTCGGGGGTGCGGTCGTGGCACCGGAAGCAGAGGCCCGGGGCCTCTTCGCGCAGGAGGTGCTTGTAGCGCGAGGCGTGGGCCACGTGGCACACGGCGCAGTCGCCGAACGCCACGGGGCCGTGCATGCGGGGGAACTCGCGCAGGGTGGGCTCGTGGCACGACACGCAGAGCTCGGTGAGCGGCTTCACGATGGCGAAGGAGGCGTTTCGGTCGTGGCACGTGCCGCACAGCTTCTTGTCGAGGGTGGGCTTGTGCTCGGGCCAGGTGACGCGCGGCGGTTCGGCGGCCTGCGCCACGCCCTGGGCGGTGGTGGCCTTGGCCGCGGCGCCCGCGGCGGCGCCCGGCTCGGGCTCGGGGTGAAGAGGCGGCACGCCGTCGAAGAAGAACGTGAGGACCCGGTGCCGCGACTCCGGGGTGCACGCGAAGGCCCCCAGCGCGGCGGCAGCGGCGATGGCCCCGAGAAGCGTGAGGAGATGGGGGGGGCGGTGCGTCATCCTCGGGCCTCAAGAAGGCGCGGGCGCGCCCGGAGCTACCTCGGAACCTGCACGGGCGGCGGCCCGGCCGGCCCCGCGGGGGCTGGCGCGGCCGGCGCCCCGCCCTTGTTTGCGCCGAAGCCGTACACGTTGATCTTGTCGGGGCCGAGCTGGTTGCCCACGAAGAGCAGGTACTCGATCTGGAATCCGGGCGCCGCGTGCCCCACGAAGTGCTCGATGCCAGTATAGCTGATGGCCACCTTCGCGGGCAACGCCAGGGTGCCGCGCCCAGGCCCGGGGCCGCCCAGGAACATCAGGAGCCGCCCCTCGGCGTCGAACACTTGCACTACCTCGGCGGCGGCGTCGCACACGTAGAGCCGGCTCTGGCGGTCCACCGCGATGCCCTTGGGCCGCACCATCTGGCCGAGCCCGCGGCCCAGCGTGCCGACGGAGCGCACCACCTGGCCCGACGGCTCGAGCACCTGCACGCGGGCATTCAGGGTGTCGCTGACGTAGAGGAGGCCGTCGGGGCCGAACGCGAGGTTGGTGGGCTGTGCGAATTGCCCGAGGCCGCTGCCGCTGGCGCCGATCTGGCGCCGCACGCGGCCGCTCTGGGGGTCGAGCACCTGGATCGAGTTGCTCTTGAGGTCGGCCACGTAGAGCTCGCCCTGGTGCCACACGGCGTCGCAGGGCTTGAGCTCGCCGGGGCGGCCGAGCGCCCGGAGGGGCTTGTCGTCGCGGTCGAACACCACGATCTGCCCGCGCACCGTGTCGGTGACGTACTTCTCGCCGTCGGGGCCGACGCTGATGTTGATCGGCTGGCCGAAGCGGAACAGGCCCTCGCGGCCGAACGTGCGGCACTCGCGGAGGGCGAAGTCGAAGACCACCCCCTGGCGCGAGCCGGAGTCGCACACATAGAGGCGGTGCTCCCAGAAGGCCAGGCCGTAGGGGCGCACGAGGCGGGTGGCGCTCCGCAGCCGGTCGTCGCCGAGGAGGAACCGGGCGAACGCGCCCGGGGTGGGCGTGACGTCGGCCGAGGAGTTCAGGCTGCACAGAAACTGGATGCGCGGCGCCTCGGGCGCAGGGGGGTAGAAGACGGGGGGCTGGGGCGTGGGCCTGGGCGCCCCGCACCCGGCGGCGAGCGCCAGGGCGAGGGCGGGCGCTATCGCCCTTCGACATCTGGCCGCGCCGACGGGTCGCCCGAGGAAGCTGTCGCGACGGGGTGCCGGGGTGTTCATGGCGCCGCCTCCTGCCGCGCCGGCGCGGCTCCCGGGAGTGTGGCACGCGGGACCGCAGCTACCGGGCCGTCGGCTACTTGTTGTGGCAGGTGAGGCAAAGGGCGCTGCCATCCACCGTGATCCGCAGGAGGTGGGAGTTGCCCGCGCTCACGGAGTTGTGGACGTCGTGGCATGAGGCGCACTCGAGGTTGCCGGTGCCGAAGAGCAGGTCCTTGGTGATGGTGCCCCCCAGCGCTGTGGTCTTCGAGTCGGGGTTGAACAGCCCCTTGTCCACACTGGCGAGAGCCGCGTCGTAGGTGAGGCCGATGGGGTGGGTGCCGCGGAGGTCGGTGCCGATCAGCGCCTTGCCGGTGGCAAACGTAGTGCCCGTGGCGCCGCCGAAGCTGTCCACCGCCACGGTGCCGTCGTGACAGCTCAGGCAGAGCTTCGAGCCGTAGTGCTCGGGCTGCCGCACGGTGGCGTCGAGGGTGGGGCTGGAGTAGAGGGTGTAGCTTGCCGTGGTGGTCTGGTGGTTCCACAGCGGGGCGCCGGGGACGCTCGTGTCGGCGTGATGGGGCGTGTGGCAGGCGTTGCACACCTGTCCCCTTGACCAGCCCTGGCTGCTGAAGTCGTGGGCGGAGGCCGCCATGCCGGCCGAGCATACCCGGGCGGCAGCCAGGCTCGCAACCAGCGCCACGGCGAGTGCGCATCTTACAACCATCGAACGGCCTCTGCAACACCCTCTGCCCGAGCGGCGCCGGTCACCGCCCGATGCAAGCCCCTCTGGGTGTTCACGTAGCTAACCGCGTGCCGGAGCCCGCATGAAAAGCTTGCCGTGCGCTACGGGCGCAGGGTGGCATAAACGCGAGCGGAACGGTCATTTGCGGAGAGCCCCAACCGTGATGGGCGGGGCTCGGAGGCGCGCCGTTCCAAGCCATGCGAAAAGCGTGCCGGAATGTTCCATCGGGCGGGAAGCGCTGGTTGCCCAGGAGGCGGTTGCGATGTCTGAAGTTGCTGAGCGCCAGTCTCCTGCGCGCGCCTTCCGAGAAGTGCCCCCAACTCACCCCGGCCGTATGGCAATTCAGGCCCTCTCTTGAATGTGGCATCCTCTCTGGTGCGATTCCACACCTCTTGACCCCTCTCGCCCCTACGCTCCGTCATCTTCTCTTTCTCGCCCCTACGCTCCGCGTGGGGGCGAATCTTCGGACGCTCCCGCGTCCAACCCCAACCTCCCGCGGGTTCGCAACCCGCGGGAGGT
>DAOOIT010000048.1 GCA_035384565.1 Planctomycetota bacterium
ACCGTCACGGACTTCGCCCTCCGGCTTCCTGCCTGATGGCGAAAGTCGAGCCTAGTAGACCTTGCCCGGGTCGAACACGGGTTTGCCCTGCGCCTCCAGAGCGTCGGTGGCCTGGTTATAGCGGCGGTAGTAGCAGGTGTAGTAGCCTGCGTGGCAAGCCGCGACCTTCTGTTCCACGGCGATGGCCAGCGAGTTGCCCTCGCAGTCGGCAAACACGTCCACCACGCGCTGGGTGTGGCCCGAGGTCTCGCCCTTGAGCATGACGCGGCCCTTCGAGCGGCGAAAGACGTGGACGAGGCCCGTCGCGAGAGTCTCCTCGAGGGCGGCGCGGTTCATGTAGCACAGCGTCAGGGGCTGATGGTCCGCCGCATCGAAGATGATGGCGGGTATCAGGCCCTTGTCGTCGAAGCGAAGCTGATCGGCCAGAGGCATTCGGGTTCTCCTGGTTCGGCGGCCTGCTGCATTTTAGCACCTTGCCTGAACCCGCGCCAATCCGATATACTACTCTCGCCGCCAATCAGTTTGCAGTGGCCGCAACCAGCGTGTATCTGTTAGGGCCTCAAGCGTAGCTGCAAGCGTCCCTCTTGCGGGGGTCTCCGACAAGCGAGACGCTTGTAGACGCTTGCCGCTACACGGAAGATGTCAAACTGATTCGCGGCCAGAGCAGTAATTACACGCGGCATTGCGCCGAGGGAAAGGTTGCCATGGCCCTGATCGAACTCGAGGTGGACGACGCGTACGAGGGGATCATCGAGTTCCTCGCCACCGCGCTGCCTTCACTGCCGCTGACGCGCATCCGCCGCCTAGTGGCCCACGGCCACGCCACGGTAGGCGGCCGCCGCGTGGACCACCGCTGCGTGCCGCAGCCCGGCCAGGCCGTGGCCCTCGATGTGCCCGACACCCCCATCGTGCGCTACGAGCCGGCGCGGCTGGATTTCGATGTCCTTTATGAGGACGCGCACGTGCTGGCGATCAACAAGCCGGCCGGCGTGGGGGTGATCCCGGCGCCCGGCACGCTCGACGCCACGCTCATCAACGGCCTGCTCTGGCACGTCCAGCACGAGTCACCGTCGCCATGCCGCCGCGTGTTTGTGATCCACCGCCTCGACCGGGACACGACCGGAGTGCTTCTCGTGGGCAAGGACCTGCCGGCGGCCCGCCACCTCAGCGCGGCCTTTGAGGAACGGCGGGTCGCGAAGCGGTATCTTGCTCTGGTTCGGGGGGAAGTGGGCGAGGAGGAGGGCGAGATGGACATGCCCATCGCCGCGGCCTCGCGGGGCAAGATGCGCCTGCGGCGGCGCGAGGGGCGGCCCGCCAAGAGCCACTATCGCGTGCTCGAGCGCTTTCGAGGGTTCACCCTTGTCGAGGTGCGTCCCCTCACCGGCCGCCAGCACCAGGTGCGGCTGCATCTGGCCGGCATCGGGCACCCGCTGGCGGTGGACCCGCTGTACGGCGGCGCCGCTGCGTTGTTCCTCTCGGAGATCAAGCCCGGCTACCGCCGGAAGGAGGACCACCCCGAGCCGCCGCTGATGCCTCGCCTGACCCTGCACGCGAGCCGCCTGGAACTCACCCTCGCCGACAACACGCCGCTGGCGGTCGAGGCCCCGCTGCCTGCCGACTTCGAGCGTCTGTTACGCGCCCTGCGCAAGTACGCCGTCCGGCGGCGCTGAGCGGAGCGCGCCCGTCGCTTTCGCAGAGGTTGCGGGGGCGGCAGCGACGTGCTAGAATGCGCCGGGGAGGCTCGAGTGGAGCATCCGCATTGAAGATCGTCTGCGGCCGGTGCTCAGCCGAGGTGGAACTGCCCCGCAACGGGGAGAGCACGCAGGTTCGCTGCCCGTCCTGCGAGGCGGTGTTCGTGCTGCCCTCGCTGGCCGATGGCGAGGAACTGGTGCGTCCCGACACCTTTCCCGGCTACCGCGTGGTGGCACTGGTGGGCCACGGCGGAATGGGGGCCGTGTACCGCGCGATCCAGCTCTCGATGGACCGCGAAGTGGCCATCAAGGTGCTGTTGCGCAAGTACGCCAAAGTGCCGCGCTTCGTGGCACGCTTCACGCGCGAGGCCGAGGCCCTGGCGGCGCTGAGCCACCCGAACATCGTGGGCGTGATTGACCGCGGGTGCGTGGGCGACCGCTACTACTTCGTGATGGAGTACGTGCACGGCCGCACCCTCCGGTACCTGATCCGCAACGGCCAGGTGACCGTGCGCTCGGCCGTCGAGATGGCGATCCAGATCTGCCGCGCCCTGGAAGCCGCCCACGCCGCCGGCGTGGTGCACCGGGACATCAAGCCGGGCAACATCCTCACGCAGGAGGAGGGCGGCCTGGTGAAGGTGGCCGACTTCGGCATCGCGCACATGGTGGAGGAGGAGCCGACCGATGAGCGGCCGCGCCGCTCGCGCCTCGGCACCGCCAAGTACATGGCGCCCGAGCAGCGCGGCACCGGCGAGGCCGTGGACGCGCGGGCCGATATCTACGGGCTGGGCGTCACCCTGCACGAGATGCTCACCGGTGAGCTGCCCTCGGGCTCGCCGCCCAGCGCGGCCAATCGCCTGGTGCCGAAGGAGCTGGATGCGATCGTGGAGCGCGCCACGCGGCCCGACCGCGCGGAGCGCTTCCAGTCCGCCGCTGAGATGCGGCAGGCCCTGGAGGCGGCGCTCCAGGCCGTGAAACGCGAAGAGACCTCGGCCACCGAGGTCCTCTCCAGCGCCCTGGCCGAGCAGATCGCCTGTCCTGTCTGCCACCAGACGGTGTCGGCCGCCGAGTGGGCCTGCCCGGCCTGCCACACGACGCTCAGCGAGCCGTGCTACCGCCCAGGCTGCGAGGGCGTGAACCGGGCGGGGGCGGAGGTGTGCTCGCGGTGCGGGGGGCACCTGCGGATTCTCGAGCGCCAGCGGCGGGCCGAGCTCGAGGAACTCCTCGAGCGCGCAGAGGCCGAGGTGGCCTCGGGCGAACTGATCCGCGCAGGCCGCCTGCTCGAGGAGATCGAGGCCGACCATCACGCGGCGTTCGCCGACCTCCACGCGCGGGCGAAGGAGCTCGTACGCAGGCTGCTGGTCGCGCGCCCTGTCTCGCCGCTGCGCAGCTTCGCCTGGGGCCTGGCGGCGCTGGTGGCCGTTGGTCTGGTGGCCCTGGCCGCCTGGCGGCTGGCGAAGGCGCTGGCGCCGCCACCGGCGCCCCAGGGCGACCCGAGGCCGACCACGACCGAACTCGTGACTACGCGGGTCTCCGTGTCAACCGTGGTCCCGCCGCGACCCCCCCGCGCGGTGGTCACACCGCGCGAGGCGCTGAGAGGGTACCTGCTGGCCGTGACCGACCCTGCGTGGGCGTCCCGGGCGCCCGGGCTCCGCCTCGCGGCTGCGTGCGATGCCGCTCAGCTCATCGCGCCCGGCAAGGGCGAGGCGCAGGCCCAGGCAGCCGTCGCGCTAGCGAAGAGCCTGGCCGAACTCGACCGGGCCGTCGCGCCGGAACCCGAGGCGCTGCGTGTATGCACGGCCGCGGCTCTGGATGTGCTCATTGATGTGCTGGCCAGGGAACTGGCCCGGCAGCGCGCGGCAGCCCGTGTGCGCGCCATCGCGGCCGAGTATGCCGTGGCGGCGCGCGCCGCCAGCGACCCCGGGCGCAGGGTGGATCTGGCGGCCTCGGCCCTGCATGATCTGCTGGTGGAGGGGGAACGCCAGGGCAATGCGGCGCCGGACCTGCCGGGCCGCCTCCTGCTGCTGGAGGCCAGCCTCGATGCCGTGGCCGAGCGGCGCGTGCGCCCTGGGGCCGAGCGCGTGGTCCGGGCGGGCGACCTGCTGCTGCGGCACCTGCGGCGCGACGCCGCGAGCGCCGCGTTCCCCGAGATTCTCCAGGATGCCGACGGCAAGCTCGCGAGGGCGGAGCACTCGCAGGAGCCGCTCGTGCGAGTGGCGCTGGCCCTGGAAGCCATTGTGGAAGCCCTCGCCGCGCGGGCCGTCGCGCGCGGCGCCGAGTGAGCAAAGGAGCACGCTGCTTTGGCCTCCCTCCGCACCCGATATGTCGGGCTGGATCTCGATTGCCCCATCGTGGTGGCCTCCGCGGGGATCACCGAGACCGTCGAGCGCATGCGCCAGTGCCAGGAGAACGGCGCCGCGGCCGTGGTGATGAAGTCGTGGTTCGAGGAGGAGATCGCGCGCCAGTCGCCCACGCCGCGCTTCGCCGTGCTGCACCACGATCTCAGCCCGGCCGAGAAGACCTTCACCCTGTTCTCCTACGAGCAGGCCAGCGAATGGGACCTGGCGCGGTACGCGCAAGAGGTGGCCGACGCAAAGGCCAAGCTCTCGATCAAGATCATCCCGAGCATCAACTGCCTCACCGACGAGGGCTGGGCCCGGGCTGCGGCCGAGATGCAGGCCGCGGGCGCCGATGCCATCGAGCTGAACACGTCGTGCCCCCACGGTTCGATCACGTTTCGGGGCAGGGCCGTCGAGGAGACGATCTTCCACACGGTGGAGGTGGTGCGCAGGGCGGTGACAATCCCCGTCATCGCCAAGCTGAGCCCGATGATCACGTCGCCGCTGGGCGTAGCCCAGGGGGTGGAGGCCGCGGGCGCCAATGCCGTCACCATCTTCAACCGCATGACGGCGCTGGAGATTGACGTCCAGGAGGAGCGCCCCGTCCTTCACGGGGGCTATGGCGGGCACGGCGGGCCGTGGGCCATCCAGTACCCGTTGCGCTGGATCAGCGCCCTTCGACCGCAGCTCAAGATTGACATCGCGGGCTCGGGCGGCGTGGCCTCGTGGGAAGACGTGGTGAAGTACCTCCTGGTCGGAGCCACGGTGGTGCAGACCTGCACCGTCGTTGTGATGAACGGCTATGGCGTGCTCCGCGAACTCCGCGAGGGCCTCGAGCGCTGGATGGACAAGCGGGGCTACGGGAGCCTGGACGACTTCCGGGGCAAGGTGAACCCCCGCATCGTGGGCACACACGAGGTAGACCGCCGCAAGCACCGGCGCGCGGTCAAGCGCTATGAGGTGCTGGCGCCCTGCAAGGCGGCGTGCCCTCTGGGGGTGTCCGCCCAGTCCTACGTGCGTCTGGTGGCGGAGGGCCGCTATGAGGAGGCCGTGCGGGTCGTCCGGGCCAGCAACCCCTTCCAGTCCATCTGCGGGCGCGTGTGCTACGCGCCGTGCGAGGACGCCTGCACGCGCCGGCCTCTGGGCGGGCCGATCGCCATCCGCGCCCTCAAGCGGTTCGTGGACGAGTGGGGGCGCCGCCACCTGCCGCTGCTCCAACAGCCGCTCGCAGCCGTTCCGCCCACGGGCAGGCGGGTGGCCATCGTAGGCAGCGGCCCCGCCGGGCTCACGGCCGCCCACGATCTGGCCCTCGCCGGCCACGCGGTCACGGTGTTCGAGGCCCTGGACCAGCCGGGCGGCATGCTGCGCGTGGGCATCCCAGACTACCGCTTGCCGAAGGGCATCGTGGAGGAAGAGATCGAGGCGATCCGCCGCCTGGGCGTCGAAATCCGCACCGGCCAGGCCCTGGGGCGCGACTTCACCCTCGCCGCGCTGCGCCGGGATGGCTTTGAGGCGGTGTTGCTCGCCACGGGCGCTCACCAGGGCGGCAAGCTCGGCATTCCGGGCGACGACGCGCGTGGCGTGGTGGACGCCGTGGGCTTCCTGCGGCAGTTGAACCTGGGCAGGCGGCCCGATGTGGGCCAGCGCGTGGCCGTCGTGGGCGGGGGCAACACCACGCTGGATGCGGCGCGGTGCGCGCTGCGCCTCGGGGCCAAGGTGGCCTATGTCGTCTACCGCCGCACGCGCGCCGAGATGCCTGCGCACGAGCGCGAGATTGCCGACGCCGAGGCCGAGGGCGTGCGCATCCTCTACCTCTCCATTCCGCACAGCGTCGTGGTGGATGACGGGCGGGTGGTCGGCCTGAGGTGCGCGGCGGGCTATCTGGAGCCCCAGGCCGTCCGAGGCCGCCGCCCAAGCCAGGCCGTGGCGGGGGCCGAGTTCACGCTGGCCGTGGACATGGTGCTGGTGGCTGCCGGGCAGCGGCCCGATGGGCCGATGCTCGCCGGGGAGGGGCTTGCGGCGATGGGCGACGGGGTCGTGGTGGCCGACAAGGCCACGTGCGCTACGAGCATCGAGGGCGTGTTTGCCGCCGGCGACGCGGCGGGGCGGCCGGGCTCGGTCGTCGTGGCCTTCGCAGACGGGCGGCGGGCCGCCGCCGCCATCGAGCGTTATCTGGCCGGCGAGCCCCTCGAGCCGCCCAAGACCGAGCGCGAGCCGAAGCAGGTGGACGCGCGCCAGGCCTTTGCGCGGCACGTGGACAAGCCGGAGGAGCCCCGCGTCATCCTGCCTGTGCGCGAGGCGTCGGTGCGCGTGCTCGACTTCTCCGAGGTCGAACTTGACCTCGACGAGGAGTCGGCCCGACGCGAGGCCGCCCGCTGTCTTGCGTGCGGGTGCGGCGTCGGATGCGGCCTGTGCCAGAAGGTTTGCATCTACTCCGCCGTCAAGCAGGAGGGCGCCAGCTACGTGGTGGATGCCGAGAAGTGCGACGGCTGCGGCCTGTGCGCCGTGCGCTGCGCCAACCACGCCATCGAGCTGCTGCCCGTGGAAGTGCGAACCTCCCCAGACTGAGAGCTTCCGTGCGAGCCGGGCGCGCGAGGAGCAACCCTCAGTGAAGCGCTCCGAGGCATCGGTCGCGTCGCCGCGCCCAGGATGCGGCGTGCGAGTGCCACCCCGAACTCTCCCCTGATCACGCTGAGGGGGCGCGCGATACCTTGTTACAATGGGCTTACGATGTTCTGGCCCGTGGTGCGGTAGAATAGGCGCACGACGGCCGGTGTGGGGCTGGCCAGGGAGCGTGTCGGATGGGTGCATCGTCCCGGAGCGTGCTCGGGTGGTTGGCGGGCCTGGCGGTTGCCGCGCTGGCGCAGGCGGGCGGCGTCGCCCGCGGCGAGCCGTCCGGCGCGCGCCCGCTGGCATCGAACCTGGTGGTGCCGCAGCGCCGCGTGTTCGCCATCGGGGCGCGGCAGCCCGTGCACATGGCTGAGGTTGCCGTAGCGGTCGCCATCGTCGAGCAGGTGGCGACGACGACGATGGAGATCGCGCTGATGAACCCCGCCGGCGCCCGCCAGGAGGCCGAACTGCTCGTGCCTGTGCCGGAGGGGGCTGTCGTCCGCGGCTTCACCTTCGAGGGCGCGGGCCAGGAGGCCGCGGCCGAGCTGATGCCGAAGGACGACGCGCGCAAGGTCTTCACCGCGATCGTTTCGCGCCTCCGCGACCCTGCGCTCCTCGAGTTCGTCGGCTCCGGCGCCGTTCGCTCGAGCCTCTTCCCCTTGGAGGCCCGCAGCGCCCAGAAGGTGCGCCTGACCTACGAGACCCTGCTGCCTGCCGACGGATGCCGCGTGGACTACGTGCTGCCCCGCACCGAGTCGGTCGCATACATGATCCCCTGGAAGGTGAGGGTGGGCATCCGGTCGAGGGCGCCCGTTTCCACCGTGTATTCGCCGAGCCATAAGCTCGACGTGCGCCGCATCTCGCGTCACGAGGTGGCTGCCGAGATTGCCGCGGAATCGCAGGCGGACCCCGGCGCGTTCCGCCTGTCGTATCTCGTCGAGCACGACGGCATCGCGAGCACCCTGTTCGCCTGTCCTGAGCCGCAGGGAGGCGGCGGGTACTTCCTGCTGCTCGGCGGCCTGCCAGCGCGGCCAAGGGAGGGACGCGAGGTCCCTGCCATCCGGCGCGAGATCACGATGGTCCTCGACCGCTCGGGCTCGATGAGCGGGGCGAAGATCGCGCAGGTGCGCCAGGCGGCCTCGCAAGTCATCGCCGGCCTCGAACCGGGTGAGGCGTTCAACATTCTGGTGTATAACGAGCGGGTGGACCGCTTCGCGGACCGCGCGGTGCTGAAGTCGGGCGAGACGGAGGGCAAGGCTCGCGAGTTCCTGGACGCGGTGAAGGCGGGGGGCGGCACCAACCTGCGCGACGCGCTGGTGGACGCCCTGCGGCCGAGGCCCATCGAGGGCTTCCTGCCGATCGTGCTCTTCCTCACCGACGGCCTGCCCACCGTGGGCGAGACCTCGGAAGTGGCGATCCGGGACGCGGTTCTGAAGGCGAACCCCCACCAACGCCGGGTCTTCACCTTTGGCGTCGGCACCGACGTCAACACTGCGCTGCTCGAACGGGTGGCGCGGGAGACAAGAGGCACGTCCACGTTCGTACTGCCGAACGAGGATGTGGAGGCGAAGGTGTCCGCCGTGTTTCGAAGGCTGGCCGGCCCTGTGCTGGCCGACGCAGCGCTGGAGGTCGTTGGCCCCGACAAGACGTCAGCCCCCGGTCGGGTCCTCGACGTGATTCCAGCCAGGCTGCCCGACCTCTTCGAGGGCGATCAGCTTGTCGTGCTCGGCCGGTATGTGGGCGGCCAGCCCGTTACATTCTGCGTGAAGGGGAACTACCTGGGCGAGAAGCGCGCGTTCTCCTTCACGTTCGACCTATCGGGTGCGACAATCGGCAACGCGTTTGTGCCGCGGCTGTGGGCGAGCCGCCAGATCGCCGTGCTGGTGGACGCCATCCGCGCCCTGGGGGCCGACCTCGGCTCGCGGCGCGTCTATGCCAAGGCGCAGAATCCTCGCGTCCAGGAGATCGTCGCCGCGGTGAGCAAGGCGGCAGGCCTCTCCACGGAGGCGGATGAGGCCCGGCTGGGCGAACTGGTGCGCGAGGTGGTGCGCCTCTCCACCGAGTTCGGCGTCCTCACCGAGTACACGGCTTTTCTGGCGCGAGAGGGCACCGACCTCACCCGTCCCGAAGCCGTTGCGGGCGAGGCACGCGCCAACCTCGAAAACCGCGCGATGAACGAGCGGGTCGGTCTGGGCTCGATCAGCCAGGAGGTGAACCGCCAGGCCCAGCGCAGCCAGCTCACGCTCAACTACGCCAATGCCTACTACGACCCGAACATGGAGCGCGTGGCCCCTGCCGGAGTGCAGCAGATGAACGACCGGGCGTTCTTCCGCAGGGGCAATCGGTGGATTGACGCCCAGGCCGTCGCCGACCACAAGAAGGGCCTCAAGGCCGAGGCCACCATCGAGTTCGGCTCGCCTGAGTACTGGAGACTCGTCGAACGGCTGGCGACCGAGGGCCGCCCGGGGGCACTGGCGCTCCCGGGCGAGTTGCTGCTGCGGCTCGACGGGCGAAACGTCCTCATCACCGCGCCCGACGGCCGCGCGGCCAAGACGCAGGAGGCGACCAAATGAGAACGTGGCAGGGGCTGGTGGGCTTGCTGGTCTCCGCGGCCGCGATGGCGGCGGAGCCGCCGGCCACCGCGATGAAGGTGACCGACGTCACGGTGTTCAAGGACGGCCACGCGCTGGTGATGGCCCGGGGCGAAGCGACGCTCGACGCCGGCTGGTGCCGAACGCGCGACGTGCCGGCGCCCGTGCTCGGCACCTTCTGGGCCTTCGCCACGGCACCCGAGGCCAGGGTGGACCTTGTGCGGGCCGGCTTCGTGGACGCCGTCGAGACGGCCCCCTGCCTGAGCTTCGACCAAATGCTTCAGGCCAACAAGGGCAAAGAGGTCACCATTGTCGAGCAATTCAAGGACGCGCCGCCCACGCCGCACACAGGCATCCTGCGCGGCATCCTGGAGCACGAGGCCGAACGCGAGACCCCCGCCGCCCGCAACGCTCCCCCCGGCCGCGACCGCTGGGGCCGCTACGTGGAGGGCGGCGCCGTGCCCGAGACGCGCGAGGAGCGCGTGAAGGCCCTGGCCTCCTTCGTCATGCTCGAGACCAAGGAAGGCTTGCGGCTCATCCAGCGCGACGGCGTGCGCAGCGTCACCGTGGCGGGCAAGGACCCCGTCACCAGCTTGAGCGAGACGAAGAAGGTGCGCGAGATCGCCCTGCGGGTCAGCGTCAAGGGCAAGCCGGCGAGCGGGAAGCAGGAGGTGGGAGTCGTCTACCTTCAGAAAGGCATTCGCTGGATCCCCAGCTACCGCATCGAGCTGCTCGATGGCGGCAAGGCCAGAGTATCGCTCAGCGGCACGATCATCAACGAGCTGGCCGACCTGGACAATGCCAACGTGCGGCTGGTCGTGGGCGTGCCGAGCTTCGTGATGAAGGACACGCTCTCGCCCCTCGCCCTGCGCGAGGCGGGGCTGCACCTCAGCTCGTACTTCCAGCCGCCCAGCCCGACGGGGCGCGGCGGCGGGTTCGACTACCTGAGTAACGCCCTCATGGGGCAGCAGGCTGCGCAGGTGATGGAGGCGCCGCCGGCAGGTGGCCCAGCCGGCGGCCCCGACATCCCCGCCGAGGGCCAGCAGGAGGACCTGTTCCTCTACGCCCTCAAGGGCCTCTCGCTCCGGAAGGGCGAAAGTGCGGCGGTGGATATCCTCGAAGTCACCGTGCCCTACGAGGATGTGTATGTGTGGGAGGTGCCCTGCCTGCCCCCGATGGAGATGTGGCGCAACATTGACCGCAGCCAGCAACAGCAGCTCATGCGCGCTCTCACCGGCGCGCGGGCCATGCACCAACTCCGCCTCACGAACACCGGCGACACCCCCTGGACCACCGGCCCCGCCACCATCTTCAAGGGCGCTACAGCGCTCGGCCAGCAGCTCCTCACCTACACCTCCGTGAAGAGCAAGGTGGACGTGTCGGTGACCATTGCCACCGACCTGAACACGAAGAAAGAGGAGACAGAGACGGGACGGGTGCCCAACGCTATCAGCATTGACGGCAATCAGTATGCCAAGGTGACCGTGCAAGGCAAGTTCGCAGTGACGAACTTCAAGGACCGCGACGTCAGGGTCACGGTCCGCCGCAGCTTTCTGGGCACGGGCGTGAAGGCCTCGCACGAGGGGAAGCTGGTGGCCAGCAACCCGCTGGAGGCGAGCGCCGCCGAGATTGGCGCCGACCCGTACCCCTGGTGGTACTGGTGGAATTGGCCCTGGTGGTGGCTGCGGGCCAACGGCTTCGGCCAGGTGTCGTGGGATGTCACCGTGCCCAAGGGCAAGGCCGTCGAGCTGGAGTACGAGTACTTCTATTACTGGCGGCCATAGGACCCCGCGCGAACTTCCCGCACTCCGTGCGCGTCTAAGGAGTCAATGGACGCGTCGAAGGGCGCAGAAAGGAGGCGACGATGAACTGGCACAAGGCTCTGGGGGTGGCGGGGCTGGCCCTGGCGGTCGCCGCCGCGGGCTACCTGGGCGTGCTGGCCGAACCCACGACCACCCCGACCGTGGGCGAGGAGACCAAGACCGCGACCACGTGGGCGCCGGCTGTCAAGCCAAAGCCCCTCAGCGACAACGTCAAGAGGGGCCTCGAGTTCCTGGCCAAGACTCAGCTCAAGAACGGCGGCTGGGGCCAGGGCGAGGAGTCGCCGCAGATGGGCGGCGGCGCCCAGATGAGAGACGTGCCGAGCGTGGCCGACACGGCCGTGTGCACCCTGGCCCTCATCCGCTCGGGCAGCACGGCCAGCGAAGGCCCCTATGCCGCTCAGGTGCGCAGGGGCATCGAGTACCTCTGCGCCGAGATCGAGGAGGCCGACTCCCAGTCGCTCTTCATCACCAAGACACGCGGCACCCGGGTGCAATCGAAACTCGGGCAGTACGTGGACACGTTTCTGGGCGCCATGGTTCTCGCCGAGGTCAAGGGCAAGATGGGCGACGCGGCGGCCAACAAGCGGGTGCTCGCCGCACTTGACCGGGTGATGGACAAGATCGAGAAGAACCAGAAGAGCGACGGCACGTGGGCGAGCGACGGCTGGGCGCCGACCATCGCGCAGGCCATGGGCGCCAAGGCGCTCAACAAGGCCGCCCAGGCCGGCGTCGCGGTCAGCGAGCAGGCGCGGGCCAGGACCGAGACCTATGCGCGCGAGCAGTACGATGCGCCGACCGGCAGGTTCAAGGCCGCGGGCGACGCGGGCGTGGCCCTCTACTCGGGCGCCTCCAGCCTCACGGCCATCCAGGAGTCGGCCAACACCAATGCCGCGTTGCGAGCGGACTACGAGAGGAAGGTCCGCAGCGCCCCCACGGCGGCGGAGCGGCAGGTGGCCGCCGATACCCTCCGGCGGTTCGACGAGAATGAGAAGGCCCTCAAGGACGCCAAGACCGCCATCGTCAAGAGCCTGGATGACGAGCGGTTCATCAAGGGCTTCGGCTCCAACGGCGGCGAGGAGTTCCTCTCTTACATGAACATCGGCGAAGCCCTCGTTGTCCAGGGCGGACCCGAGTGGGAGAAGTGGGACAAGTCCATCACCGAGAACCTGAACCGCATCCAGAACGCGGACGGCTCGTGGACGGGCCACCACTGCATCACCGGCCGCACCTTCTGCACGGCGGCGGCGCTGCTGGTGCTCACGACCGATCGGGCGCCGGTGCCGGTGGCGGCGAAGATCAGGAGGCAATAGCCGCGGGCCGCGCGCGGTGAGCCTCGGGTTGTGGAGGATTCCCCCTCCCGAAAGCCTCCGGGCCTTCGGGAGGGAAGGCCATGAGATGGGGTTTGCATGGATTCACGATCTGCCAGCCTGTGGGTCGGAGTGCCTGGGCGTGTGCCGTGCCACGTTGCGCCATGTGTCTTCGCTCTGCTCGCCCTGTGGGTGGCAGGGTGCGGCTCGGATGGCTCGAGCCGCCCCGACAGCCCGCCCACCACACCCGAAGCCGCGGCCAAGAGGAAGACCAATGGCCTTGTCCAGCGGATTGACGCGTCGCTCGGCCAAGCCGCGCGCTTCCTGGTCGGCAAGCAGTCGGAGGATGGCGCCTGGCGCTCGGAGACCTATGGCTGCTTCCGCGACGGTCCGGAGCTGACGCCCCACGTCCTCTCGTGCCTCTTCTTCCTGCCTCAGGGGGGCGATTCCGTCCGTCCGGCCTTCGACAAAGGCGCCAGCTTCATGATGGGCCTCGTAACGAAGGACGGCAAGATCGATCCCGGACCGCACGGCCTCAACTTCCCCGTCTTCACGGCAGGCTCGGCCAGCCGCGTGGTGGTGCTGGAGAAGAAGGATGAGCCACACCTGCGCGCCCGTGCCGCCTGGCTCGCTTACCTGCGCGAGCGACAGCTCGTCGAGGCCAACGGCTGGCAGCTCACCGACCTGCGGTACGGCGGCTGGGGCTTCTCGATTGATGTGCCCAAGCTGCCTCACGTGGGCGGCGATGCCGGGCGATTCTATGAGTCGAACCTGGTGGCCACGCTCTTCGGCATCGCGGCCCTGCGCTCCGCCCAGGTGCCGTGGGACGACCCGGTCTACGAGAAGGCCCTGGTTTTCGTGACACGCTGCCAGAACTTCTCGGACAACCCGGCCAAGGGCGACCCCTACTACGACGACGGCGGCTTCTTCTTCATCCCCAGCGACCCCGCTCAGAACAAGGCCGGCATCGCGGGAACCGACAAGTGGGGCCGGCGCCGCTTCCACTCCTACGGCTCGATGACCGCCGATGGCCTGCGGGCGCTCCTCCGCTGCGGCGTGCCGGCCAACGCCCCGCGCGTGGTGGCCGCCCGCCGGTGGCTCGAGGTGAACTTCGCGGTGGACAAGAACCCCGGGACCTTCGCCCCCGACCGCGAGATTCTGAGGAACAGCACCTACTTCTACTACTGCTGGTCGCTGGCGCACGCCTTCGTGGCGCTGGGGACCGACGAGGCTGTGACCGAGAAGGGCAGCGTGCATTGGGCCGAGGCGCTGGCCGACGCCTTGCTCGAGCGCCAGCGGCCCGACGGCACCTGGCGCAACGTGTACACCGATGCCAAGGAGGACGACCCGCTGGTCGCAACGCCCTGGGGGGCGTCGGCCCTTGCGATCTGCCGGGGGGTGATCACCGGCGAGCACGTGGCGATCGGGCGGCCCTGTGTCACCGAAACCGCGCCGCCCAAGGCGGAGAACGGGCCTTGACCGCCGTCCAGCGGGCGCACATGATGAGCGGAGACCCGCAAGTCATTAGGAGACCTGCCATGAGGACCGGAGCGTGGCTGGGGATGGTTGTGGCGATGGCCGGCGTGATGCAGGCGGCAGCTCCGCCTGTCGAGCCGCCCGGCGTCAAGGGCAAGGTGGAGGCTGTGACGCTCTACCGCGGGCAGGCCCTGGTGACCCGCACCGTGCCCGTAGAGGGCGCGGCGGGTCGTGTCGAGCTGGTCGTGGCCGACCTGCCGCAACAGGTGCAGCCCGACAGCCTGTTTGCCGAGGGCGGCAACGGCATCGAGGTGCGCGCCGTGCGCTTCCGCCAGCGGGCCATCGGCGAAGAGCCCCGCGAGGAGGTGCGCAAGATTGACCAGGAGATCGAACTGGTCCAGGACAAGGCGGCGGCCAACAAGAAGCGCCAGGACCTGCTCACCCAACGCCTGGCCTACCTGGCGAAGCTCGATGAGTTCACCGCCGCCACGGCCAAGGCCGATCTGGCCAAGGGGGTGCTGAGCTTCGAGGCCCTGGAGAAGACGTCGCAATTCTCCTTCAAGCAGCGGGACGACGCGGTCACCGAGTCGCTCAAGCTGGACGTGGAGGCCCGCGAACTCGCCAAACAGCTCTCGCTCCTCCAGCGCCGCCGCGGCGAACTCACTGCCGGCGCGTCCCGCACCGTGTCGGAGGCGGTCATCTTCCTCGAGAAGCGCGATGCCCCTGCGGGGGTTGTGAGGCTCAGCTACCTGGTGAACGAGGCCGGCTGGAGCCCCGCCTACAACTTCCGCTCGGCCAAGGACGGCAAGACCGTGCGCGTCGAGTACAACGCCCTCATCCACCAGATGAGCGGCGAGAACTGGGACAGCGTGTCGCTCGTCCTCTCGACGGCCTCGCCGGCGCTGGCCGCGCAGGGGCCGGGGTTGGCGCCATTCCGCGTCACGCTGGCCCAGGTGCAGGACCCCCAGGCCAAGGGCGATGTGAGCACGAAGTTCAAGATGGCCCAGCAGCGCCGCTCCGAGGCCGGGGCCAAGCAGCAGGCCGCGTCGAGCCTGCGCGACAACCGCAGTTTCAACTGGGACATGAACGCGGCGGCCAACGACGCGCAATGGGCCGAGCTGGCCGCCGGCAAGGATGTGCTGGCCGTGCTTCGGGGGGAGTCGGGCGCCGTCACGGAGGGGCCGAGCATCAGCTACGCCCTCCAGGGCACGGTGAGCCTCGCCAGCCGCGCGGACCAGCAGATGCTGCGCATCGCCGACTCTGAACTGCCCAGCCGCTTCTACCACGTGGCCACGCCCGTCCTCGCCAGCTACGTCTACCGCGAGGCGGAGTTGACGAACAACGCGGTCGAGGTGCTCCTCGGCGGGCCGGTGAACGTGTACCTCGACGGCCGGTTCGTCGGCCGCGGCGAGCTGCCCACGGTCGCCCGCGGGGAGACCTTCGTCCTCGGCTTCGGCGCCGACCCGCAGCTCCGCGCCCGCCGCGAGATGGTGGACAAGACCGAAACCTTCCAGGGCGCCAACCGCGAGATCACCCTCAAGTACCGCCTCGTGCTCGAGAACTACAAGGACGAGGCCGTCAAGGTGCGGGTCCTCGACCGCATCCCGTACGCCGAGAACAAGGCCGACATTCGCGTGACCCTCGGCGAAATGGCGGAGAAGCTCAGCACCGAGCCGCTTTACCTGCGACTCGAACAGCCCAAGGGCATCCTGCGCTGGGACGTGGATGTCGCGGCGAACGCCGCCGGCGAGAAGGCGAAGACCATCGAGTACAGCTACAAGATGGAGTTCGCCCGCACCCTCGACGTCTCGACCCCTGCCCCTGCCGAGATGCAGAAGCTCCAGCGCGAGTTCGACGAGATGCAGGAGCGGCGCATGCTGCACTGAGGCCCAGGAGCCGCCCACGGCCTTCGGCTTGGAACCCGCGGGCGGCGGGAGCCTCAGGCCTTGGAGGACGCTGCCATGCCGCGACACCGCATCCTGGTCGTGGAAGACGACCCGGCAATCCGCCGGGGCGTCGTGGATGCCCTGGAGTTCGAGGGCTACGCCACGCTCCAGGCCGCCGACGGCCTCAAGGGCCAGGAGATGGCGGTGAAGTGCGCGTGCGACCTGGTTCTCCTCGACCTCGTGCTGCCCGGGAAGGACGGGCTGGACATCCTCCGCGAGGTGCGGGCCACGCGCCCCACGCTCCCCGTGATCATCATGACCGCGCGTGGGGAGGAGACCGACCGCGTTAAGGGCCTCCGTCTGGGCGCGGACGACTACGTTGTGAAACCCTTCAGCGTCCAGGAGCTGCTGGCTCGGGTGCAGGCCGTGCTGCGCCGTTCGCCCGAGCGGCCCACCGATGTGCGCGAGGTGGCCTTCCCCGGCGGGGTGGCCGACCTGGCGCGGTCCGAGGTGCGGCTCGACGCGGGCGGTCGCGCCGAGCTCTCGGCCCGAGAGGCCGAACTTCTCCGCTACCTGGCCGCGAACCGCGGCCGCGTGATCGCCCGCGAGGAAATCCTCGCACGCGTGTGGCGCATGAACCCCACCGGCGTCGAAACCCGCACCATCGACATGCACATCGCCCGCTTGCGCGAGAAGCTGCGCGACGACCCCGCTGACCCGAAGGTCATCGTCACCGTGCGCGGCAAGGGCTACCTCTTCGGGGAACCGCGGGAGGCAACATGAGGCGTCCCTGGCGCACCTGGATCGCCTTCGGTCTGGCGGCCGCCGTGCTTCTTGCGGCCATGGCGTCGGTGAGCCTCACCGCGCTGCGCCTGGACCGCGCCGAGGCCGAAGCCCGCCGGCAGGCGGCCCTCGAGGAGAACGTGCGCCTCGCACTCTGGCGCATGGACTCGCGCCTCGCGCCCCTGATCGCTCAGGAGAACGCCCGGCCCTATTTCGCTTACAGCGCCTTCTACCCTGCGGAACGGGCCTACACGCGCATGTTCGCCGAGATTGACCGGGACGAGGTGCTGCTGCCCTCGCCGCTGCTCACACAGCCCTCGGAACACGTGCGGCTGCACTTTCAGTTCGGCCCCAACGGCGCGCTCACCTCGCCCCAGGTGCCGACGGGGAACATGCGGGACCTTGCCGAGACAGGCTACGTAGCTGGGGAGCGCATAGAAGCGGCGGCCTCTCATCTCGCCGCGCTGGGCAGGTGGCTGAGTCGCAAGGCTCTTGCCGCCGCGCTGCCCTCCGAAGGGGGGCCGCCGCCCGCGCCGGATCGCAGAGTCAAGCCGGAGGACTTCAGCGTCCAGACCGCGGATGAGCAGGACGCCTGGCGCTCGGTGCAACAGGAGCTGCGAAACCTCAACGAATACCAGGCGCGCGCCCGAAGCTACGAGCAGGCTGCCAGCCAGCAGAAGAGTGTGCGTGGGACGGCCCGACGCCCCGATGCTCCCGAGGCGGTGCTGCGCCCGGTGTGGGTGGGGGACCAGCTTGTGCTGGCCCGCCGGGTGTCGGTGGATGGCCTGGAGTATCTTCAGGGCTGCTGGCTCGACTGGCCGAGCCTGGAGGCCTGGCTCGTGGAAGACATCCGCGACCTGCTGCCCGAGGGGAACCTCGAGCCGCTGACCGGGGATGCGGGAGACCCGCGGGCGCGCGTGCTGGCGTCGCTGCCCGTGCGGCTGCTGCCAGGGGAGTTGCGGACGCCGCCCCAGCCGTTCCTCACCCCGATCCGCCTGTCCCTGCTCATCGCCTGGGTCTGCATGGTCGTGGCGGGCATCGCCGTGGCCGTGCTGCTCGTGGGCGCCGTGTCGCTCAGCGAGCGGCGGGCGGCGTTCGTGTCGGCCGTCACGCATGAGTTGCGCACGCCGCTCACCACGTTCCGGCTCTACAGCGAGATGCTGGCTGAGGGAATGATCCCCGACGAGGAGAAGCGCCGGCGGTATCTCGATACTCTGTGCACCGAGGCTGAGCGCCTGAGCCACCTGGTCGAGAACGTGCTCTCTTACGCGCGCCTCGAGCGCGGAACAGGCCGCCGGCGCAGCGAGAGCGTGCCGCTGCACGAGGTCGTCGTGCGGGCGAGCGAGCGTCTGGCGCGGCGCGCCGAGCAGGCGGGCATGAGCTTGGTGCCAACGGTGGGGGAGGGCGCCGCAACGCTCTGCGTTCGGGCCGATCCGGCGGCGGTGGAGCAGATTCTCCTCAATCTGGTGGACAACGCCTGCAAGTACGCCGTGGCTGCCGGCGACAAGCGGATCCACCTGGAGGCGTCGTCGGATGGCCGCTCGGGCTTGATCCGCGTGCGCGACCACGGACCGGGGCTGTCGGCGGAAGGCCGCAAGCGCCTCTTCCGCCCCTTCGCGAAGTCGGCCCGCGAGGCGGCGCATACGAAACCGGGCGTGGGCCTCGGCCTCGCGCTCAGTCGCCGGCTGGCGCGCGACATGGGCGGCGACCTGCGCCTCGATGCCTCTGCCACCGAGGGCGCCTGCTTCGTCCTCGCGCTGCCGGGCGCGTGACCGGGCACATGGAGCTTGCGATGAGACGGCACGGACCTGGAGGGGCGAACGCGGATGCCTCTGCGCTACGGAGCCCCGGTCCGTCTCCGTCCGTGTTCGTCCGTGTGTTTGCCTCGACGGCGTGCCCGGGTCCCTCTGCGCTTGATTTCCGCCTGGAACGCTGTATATTCGAGGTAACAGGACATCAGGAGTTGCGCCATGAGCCAGAAATCCAGGGCCACCGAGCAGCCCGCCGTGAAGACCACCATCGTGGGCGGGCGCCCGCCCGGGCCGGGCAAGACCGTGGGCGCCATCCCACGCGGCATCGAGGTGCTCGTCAAGAAAGCCTCGGTGGATGCCGACTTCCGCCGGCTGCTTCTGGAGAAGCGCGCCGGGGCGGCCCGCGAGATCGAACTGACGCTCGAGCCGGCGGAAGCGATGATGCTGGACGCCGTGCCCGCGGCGCACCTTGAAGCCATCATCGCTTCGACCACGGTGGCGCCTGTGACCCGCGCCGCGTTCCTGGGCAAGGCCGCCGCCGCGATGCTCGCCGCACTCGCCGCCGGCGGCTGCGACGAGGTGCCGGCGCCCACCCGAGGCGTGCAGCCCGACCCGCCCACGACCAAGGGCATCCGTAGCGACCGCCCGCCGAAGGCCGACACGGCCGTCGCGACGCCGCCTCCGGCTCCGTCGCCCGGCGACGCGCCGCCCGCAGCCACAGGCATTCGGCCTGACCCTCCGCCCGCGAAGCCAAAGACAGCGACGTCCCCCGCTGGCGAGGCGCCCGCGGAGCCGGCCGCGCCGGCGATGCCGATGGCGGGCGCCGTGCGCCAGCCCATCCCGCGCGTCAGGACCGAGACCGCGGTTCCCACCCAGGGGATACGGCCCGACAAGCCGTGAGGAGTCACTGCATGCCTGCCGCGCCCGGTGTGGTGCCCCGTGGCATCGAGGTGCTGGTGAAGAAGGCGTCGGTGGACCCAGCCTTCCGCGCCATATTGCTGGAGCGGCGCGCCGGGGCCGCGCGCGAGATCGGCCTGGCGCTCACGCAGGCCGAGGCCGCGATGCTCGGCGCCATCCCGGCCGGCCAACTCGACGCCATCATCGCCCGCACCACCGTTGACCCGATGAGCCGCGGCGCCTTCCTCGGCAAGGCCGCGGCCCTCATGCTGGCCGCGCTGGGCGCGGGCGCCGGCTGCGACGGGTGTATCCCCGTCACCGGCATCGCTCCCGACCACCCGCGCGTGACCAAGGGCGAGCAGCCCGACCGCCCGGAGAATACCGCGCCCAAGAAGGACCCGGAGAACCCGCCGGGCGATGGCGCCCAACCGAACCGGCCTTGAGGAGATGAGCCATGACCGCCGCGAGCCCCCCTGTTCCTCGTGGCATCGAAGTGCTGGTGAAGAAGGCGTCGGTAGACGCCGAGTTCAAGTCGCTTCTCCTCGCGCGGCGCGCGGAAGCCGCTCGCGAGATCGGCCTCGAGCTCACGCAGGCCGAGACGGCGATGCTCAACGCTGTGACGGCGCCTCAGCTCGAGGCGATCATCGCCCAGACCACGGTGAGCCCGATGAGCCGGGCAGCCTTCCTCGGCAAGGCGGCGGCGGTGATGCTTGCCGCGCTGGGAGCCGACCTCGCGGCCATGGAAGGCCCTCCGCCCCCGGGAGGCATCGCCCCTGACGTCCCTGGCCCCAAGCCTACGGGCATCACCCCCGATCGCCCGCCGGGGCGCGAGCGCTTCGTGCTCTACAGCGAGTCCGACTACAAGGGCGAGGTGACCCTGGCCGTCGTGGAGCAGGAGGAGTACAACAAACGCCTGGCCGAGATCACGGCCACCAACCGCGTGATTCGCCAGGCCTACGCCGCGGCCATGAAGGCCTGGAGCGAGGATGAGGCGCGCAAGGGCACGCCCTTCCCCCTGAAGCCCGTGCTCCTCCTCCGATGCACGCGCGAGGCGACCTATAACGACCGCGACCGCGCGGAGGAGATGCTTAAGCGCCGCCAGGAGGACCTCGACCGCAAGGTGGCCCTGGCCAAGGAGGCGGAGGAGCGACGCGTCGCCGCCCTGAGCGCAGAGGCCCGCGCGAAGGAGGCCGAGAAGGCGAAGCTGGTGAAAGAAGCCGAAGCGCTCTTCGAGAAGAAGCTGGCCGAACTCCTCGCCGGGCCCAAGCCGCCGGCCACCGACCCAGTCACGCGCGGCACGCGGCCCGACCGGCCCATGAGCCTCGGCATCGAACCCGACAAGCCGGCCCCCGCGCCGGACGCGAACAGCCCGTTCTGACCGCCCACGCACGGAGACGCTATGAGCGCCGACATCACGCTCGTCAACCTCAACATGCTCTTCATCCGCTACGGCGAGGAGACCGAGCGTGAGCGCCACGTGCCGCTCGGCCCCCTTTACCTCACGCGCGCCCTGGAAGACGCCGGGTTCCGCGTGGACTTTCGGGACTACCAGTGCTGCCCATCTGACGATCCCTTCGACATGGCCGTGTTCCTCGATTTCCTCAAGGACCCGGCGCCGGTGATCGGCCTGTCGTGCATGGCCAACCTGCTGCCCTTCACGATCATGGCGATGAAGGCCCTGCGCGAGCGCTATCCCGACCGCAAACTCATCCTCGGCGGCGTGGGCGCCAAGTCGGTCGAAGACCAGATCCTCACCCGCTTCCCCTGGGTCGAGGTCATCTGCCGCGGCGAGGCCGAGAAGACGGGGCCCGAGCTGCTTCGCGCCCTGCTCGACGGCGCCAGCCTCGCCCCCGTGGCGGGGATCTCGTACCGCGCCAACGGCGCCGTGCACCACAACCCCGACCGCGAGCGGCTGCACGACCTCGACGCCATCCCGTTCCCCGCGTTCCAGAAGATCGACCTCAAGGAATATGCTGGCTACGGCATGATGACGAGCCGAGGCTGCCCCTATCGCTGCACCTTCTGTTCCGTGGCGCCGGTGTGGAGCTACGTGAGTTACTCGCGGTCCGCCAGGAACATCGTGGCCGAGATGAAACACCTGCACGAACAGGCCGGCGTGGACCTCTTCCTCTTCCAGGATGAGTTCTTCGTCTCGGGCAAGCGTCAGGTGATGGAGTTCTGCCGCGAGCTGCGGGCTTCGGGCCTCCCCGTCGAGTGGAAGGCATTCGGGCGCGTGAACCTCACCGACGAGGAGATGATGCGCGCGATGGCCGACTGCGGGTGCCTCGAGCTGCGCTTCGGCATCGAGAGCGGCAGCGACCGCGTTCTCCAGCGCATCCACAAGGGCTTCACCGCCGCCGAGGCGCTCGAGGTCGTGCCGAAAGCCGTCGGTATCTTCCCCCGCGTGGATGCCTTTTACGTGTGGGGCTATCCGTTCGAGACGATGGACGACTTCAACCAGTCGCTCTTCCAGATGGTCTCGTTCCGCATGATGGGGGCGCGGATCCTGCCCAGCCTCCTGTGCCTCTTGCCTCAGACGCCGATCTACCGCGAGTGGGCAGCGAAGGCGAAGCTGGAGTTCTGCCCCTATCTCTTCCCTGAGTTCGTGTTCACAGGCCACGAGGTCTGCCAGGACGGCGAGGTGGTGCTGCCCGAGCGCTATGCGGCGTACTTCGATCTCATCAAAGGGAACCCCGACATCTTCCCCGGGTTCTTCCACATTGACCTTCCCGGGAACATCCTGCCCAAGTTGGAGCTGTTGCGGCAGTTCGGCTTCTACCCCAGCCCGAAGAAGTTGGCCGAACCGACGAAGGAGAGTTGTGGGGCGCATTCGCCGCGGGTGGCTCCGCAGGAGCTGGCCACGCGAGTTGCGAGGTGAGCTAGGTCCGGCAGTTTATCATTATATGACACTGGTAAGTCAAGCGGCAGCAACATGTTAGGTCGCTACTCCGGAAAAACGCCCAGGATGGCCCAGGATGCGTCCGGAGGACCTCATTGGGCTCCTGACACCTTCAGGCGCGCCGACAGCGCGGTTGGAGTCGGCAAGTGTAATACTAGTTTTATCTTATGATGGCCGGTGCTGGGGCGGCTGATCGCGCGCCGGATGCCGCAAATCGCGTTTAAACGCGTCGGCCCTCTTTGGCGGGATCTTCGAGGGGCACGTAGCAGACGTTGGTGCGCTGGCAGTCGGCGCACCGGAGGCCGTCCCAGATCTCGTGGTACAGGCGGGCGACCCGCTCGATCAGCGCGGCGTCGGTGGTTAGAAGGCCAAGCTCGAAGTTTCGCCGGCGAGCGCTCTTGGCGCCGAGGCCCGCGCCGGTGAGGTTAGCGCTGCCAAGGTAGAGCCGGTCGTCATCCACCAAGGCCGCTTTGAAGTGCAGGCGCTGGCAACGGCGCATCGCGAAGTTCCGGTGGCCCGTGAGCCGCGCCTCCCGCAGACTGGCCAGGAACGAGGCCGACGGGACTCCTGAGTGGAGCAGCCGGACCTCAATACCTCGTGCGCACAGGGCGGCGAATGCCACGACGATGGATACGAACCGCCCATCGAGCTCGATCTGGCAGTCCTTGACGTTTGCGGTGGCGATCCAGACGGCCGACCGAGCGGTCAGAACCGTGTCCTGGATGACCCGCTGATAGAGCGCGTCGCCGTCGAGGAACTCCAGATCAATTCTCACGAGCCTGACACTCCTGCTTGCTACGGGCAGGTGGGAGAATAGCGCGGGGCCGGGCGCGCTGTCAATGAGCGCTTGACGGCGCGGGGGTCGGCAGTATCATGGGAGCAGTCGGCGGCGGCGCGCAGAGGCCATCCACCCGAGCTTGTGGCTGAAGGGGCGAGGCGGTGCGAGGGGGACTCGCGGGAATCCTTGGAGCGGCTGCGATCGTGGCCGCGGTGGGTTGCACCACAGTGACCTATGTCCCGGGCACGGGAGCGCCGCTCCCGCCGCGGACGGCTCGAGCGGGCGACCCTGTGTCGGTGGCGTTCGCCGTGGCATGGTGCGCGGATGCCGACCCGGCAAAGGCGGGGGAGTCGGCGGCCGGGAATGCGCTCCGGGCGCTCGGCTGCCCGGCCAAGGGGCTCGTATTCTTCGAGTACTTCCCCAGAGTGGCGAAGGACAAGGCGGGGGAAGCTAAGGAGGTGCCGGACCCGGACAAGGAGAGGAAGGCGCTGGCCGGCGTGCGTGCCGCTGCGGGGAACGTCCCCATGGTCGGCTGCCGCGCGCGTTCGCTGGTGAACGGGGGCACTCAGCTCGGCAACTCGGTGGCCGTGCTGGCCATTGGCGGCGAGAGGGCCGCCTGCAAGGCTGTCAAGGAGCCTCTGGCCGAGGCCCGCTACGCCGTGGGGCGCAATGTTGCCCAGAACCTCAAAGGGGTGGATGGCCTCGGGATGATCCTGGCTCTCTCGGAGATGAACCTGTGCTTCGACACGAATCCGAGAGTCTCCGTGGACGACTTCATCCGCGGCGTGCAGGAGACGGCGGGCCGTGATGTGGTGCTCTTCGGCGGCAACTGCATGCCCAACGATTACGAGAGCGACAAGGGCGGCGTGCAGTTCTTCAACAACGAAGCGCTGGCGGGCCACGTGGTGGCCTTGGGAATCGGCGGGCCGGTCAGGGTCGTGGCTGGGCACTACAATGAGTTCGAGCCCTCGCACGAGATCGTCACGGTCACCAAGGCCGAGGACAAGTGGGTGTACGAGTTCGATGGGAGGCCGGCGGGCGACGTCTACCGCCGCATCCGCGGCATGGCCTCCGACGACGAGTTCACGAGCGACTGGCAGCACCCGATCGGGGTGGTCGTGGCGCCGTTCAGGGTCTACCTCCGCATGGTGCTCGAGGAGGACAAGGAGCGGAAGGCCCTGCGCTTCGTGGCCCCGGTGCCGGTGGGGACCCGCGTGAAGATTCTCAAGGGCGGAGCCGATGCCAACGCCATCCTCAGGTCGGCGGCCAAGGGCACAGCCGAGATGCTCAGGAGGGCGGGGGATGCGAAGCCGTTGGCCATCTTGCTCTCGAGTTGCTGCGCCCGGGGGATGCGCCTCGCCGAGTTCGGGAGACCTGGCGACTGCGAGATCGCCGGCGGCGTGGTGCCTGCTCTGGGCAGGAGAAACGCGGGGGTACCGATTTTCGGCTTCTACGCCTGGGGCGAGCTGGGGCCGATCGCAGGGCCGTTCAATGGCCTCACGTGCATGTACCAGCAGCACACGTTCGTATCCGCCATGATCTGCGAGAGAAAGTAGCGTCGGTCGCCGGAGGCATGCCCGAGTCGCCTGGGGGCGGTGGGCCGCGACCCACGGAGGTCCAGCGTGCTGCCGAAGCTCCTCGACAAGCTGCACTCGCCGGAGGACTGGTTCCCGTTCGGCCTGGCCCCCTTCATCATTCTTGTGATGGCCGTCGTCGCCACGGTCTGGCAGTTGCGCAACCCGGTCCGCACCGAGGAGGCCACACTGCGCCTGTGGACCTTCGCCGATATTCACGCCACGGCCTACGAGAAGGCCCGCCCCGCTTTCGAGGCGGCCCACCCGGGCACCAGGATCAACGTGCAACTCGTCCACTGGACCGCTGTCACGAGCCGGCTCCGGGCCGCCTTCTGGGGCGACCTGGACGTGCCCGACCTCGTGGAGGTCGAAATCAGCGCCGCCGGCACATTCTTCAGGGGACGCGAGGAGGACATCGGCTTCATTGACTGGACGCCCTGGCTCAAGGAGACCGGCTACTATGACCGCATCGTGAAGAGCCGGTTCGCCCCGTACACCCACCGCGGCAAGATCTACGGTCTGCCGCACGATGTCCACCCTGTCATGCTCGCCTACCGCCGCGATCTGTTCGAGGAGTTGGGCATAGACGCGGACAAGATCGAGACGTGGGACGACTTCATCCGCGAGGGCCGCCGCATCACGATTCCCGACAAGCGCTACCTGATTCAGCTCTCCGACACGAGCGGCTGGAGCATGGAGCCGTTCCTCTTCCAGCGCGACGGCGGCTATTTCGACCCCGAGGGCAAGCTGATCATGGACAACGAGTTGGCCCTCGACACGCTGAAGTGGTACACGCGGCTGGTGGCCGGGCCGGATAAGATCGCCAACGACATCGGCGGGCGCGACGTCTTTACCCAGGCCGTGGAGCGCGGGTACCTGCTCAGCTTCATCTGCCCTGACTGGCGCAGCAAAGGCACCGAGACGCATGTGGGCTCGATGAAGGGCAAGATGGCGTTGATGCCGCTGCCCGCCTTTACGAGGGGCGGGCGGCGTACCAGCACCTGGGGCGGCACGATGCTCGGCATCACCAAGAAGTGCCGCGACAAGAAGCTTGCCTTCGAGCTGGCCACCCACCTCTATCTGAATGCCGAGGACCTCGCCGAACGCTTCCGCGAGCTCAACATCCTGCCCCCGCTCAAGGACTCCTGGAAGCTGCCGCAGTTCGATGAGCCGCGCCCCTACTGGTCGAACCAGCGGCTGGGCAAGCTCTACGCCGATCTGGCCGACCAGGTGCCGCCGCAGTACACCAGCCCGTTCATCAACCTGGCGAAGGTCAAGATGGGCGAGGCCATCTCGGCCTGCGCCGCCTACTACAACTCCAACGGCGAGGCCGGCTTCGACGCCTACGCGCGCGCTCGGCTCAAGGAAGCCGCCGACTACGTACGACTGCAAATGACGAGGAACCCGTTTTGAAGGGAGACACGGACACACACGGACAGACACGAACGCCCAGGCGCGTCCGTGGTTGTCCATTTGCGTTCGTGCCGCCTTGCTGGGGTGCGAGATGATCCGAGGCGGCTCATTCTTCCGCTGGCAGCACCGCAATGCGCCGTACCTGTTCGTGGCGCCGTTCGTCGCGATGTTCTGCGTGTTCGGGCTGTATCCGCTCGTCAAGAGCCTCTGGCTATCGTTCTACATCACGAGCGGCCCGAAGTCGCGGGTCTTCGTCGGCCTCGGGAACTTCAGTTTCCTCCTGTCCGACCCCGATTTCCACAAGGCGGTGTGGAACACGGCCGTCTTCGCCTTCTTCTCGGTGTTTCTCCAGCTCCCGCTGAGCCTGGGCCTCGCGATGCTGCTGAATCGCAAGGCATTGCGGGCACGGAACTTCTTCCGCCTCGTGTTCTTCTCGCCCCACCTCGTGGGCATGGTGTTCGTGGCGGTGATCTTCATGGTCATCTTCCAGCCCCAGTTCGGGCTGCTGAACAAGGTGCTGAACTGGGCGTTCGGCACGCCGCTCGACACGAAGTGGCTGGGGAACCGCGCTCTTGTGATGCCCGCCCTGGTGCTGACCTCGCTGTGGATGTACGTGGGCTTCAACATGATCTACTTCCTGGCCGCGCTCCAGGCGGTGAACCAGGACCTCTACGATGCGGCGAAGGTGGACGGCGCGAACGCCTGGCAGCAGTTCCGCCACGTGACGCTGCCCAGCATCAAGCCTGTGGCCGTGTTCGTCGTGGTGCTGAGCACCATCGGCTCGTTCCAGCTCTTCGAGCTTCCGTACCTGCTGCTGGGCAACTCGGGCGGGCCGGAGAACGCCGGCCTCACCGTCGTGATGTACCTCTTCCAGAATGGGTTCGAGACGGGCGACCTGGGCTATGCCTCGGCCATCGGCTGGACCCTTGCCCTCGGCGTCCTCGTGGTGTCGCTCGTGCAGATGAAGCTCACCGGCGCCTGGAAGCGGGGAGACTGACGCATGGGCCGCACAGTCCTGCGCCTCCTGCTCTACGTCGCGCTCGCCCTGTGCTCGGTCGTCATGCTCACGCCGCTCGTGTGGCTCGTGTCGGCCTGCCTCAAGAAGCCCGACGACCTGTTCTCGTACCTCTTCTTCCCGCCGCCGGGCGACCTGTCGCTGCGCAACTTCCACGACCTGTTCACCGACATCGAGTTCACGCGCTTTCTGATGAACAGTTGCTTCGTGTCGGGTGTGGCGGTGATGGTGCAGCTCTTTTTCGCATCGCTGGGCGGCTTCGCCCTGGCGAAATACGAATTCCGCGGCAAGAAGGCAATCATGATCCTGATGCTGGCGACGATGATGATCCCGGGCCAGGTGATGCTCGGGCCGCTCTACGAGCTGATCTATCATCTGGGCTTCATGGACTCCTACCTTGGCCTCATCGTGCCAGGATGCGTGAGCGTGTTCGGGATGTTCCTCTTCCGCCAGTCCATGCTCCAGATTCCCGACGACCTGCTCGAGGCGGGGCGGATAGACGGGTGCAGCGAGTTTGGCCTCTACTGGAACGTGGCGTTGCCCGTGTCGCGGCCGATGGTTGGCGCCTTCTGCCTCATCTCGTTCATGGGCACCTGGAACAGCTTCCTCTGGCCGCAGATCGTGCTCCACACTAGCCAGCGGTTCACCCTGCCCATCGCGCTGAACCAGATGGTCGGCCTCTACAGCCAGAAGTACGGCGTCCTCATGGCGGGCACCTTCCTCTCGATCCTCCCCGTCGTTATCCTCTTCTTCATCCTCCAGAAGGAGTTCATCAGCGGCCTCACGGCGGGCGCCGTGAAGGGGTAAACTCGCAGAAGCGGTATTAGGTGTCAGGTGCTGGGTGTTGGGGTACGGATTGGAGCCGGTCGTCTCTCACCCCCAACACCTAACCCCCAACCCCCAACATCCGGCACCTCACACCGCTCCTCCGACGCGCCCAGCCATTGTCTCAGGAGGAACCTGCATGACGGAGGAAGTGCGCTACCACATGCTCCGCCCCGCTCAGATCGTGGCCAGCCGCAAGGCGTGCCCCGTGGCCTACGTGCCCATCGGCACCATCGAGTGGCACGGCGAGCACAACCCCGTGGGCACCGACACGCTTCAGGCCGAGGGCATCGCCAACCTGTGCGCCGAGAGGGGAGGGGGCCTCGCCTTCCCGCCGCTCTACTACGGCGAGAGCCGCCTCGAGGCCTTGATGGAGGCCAATGCCGCCGACCGCGACCAGATCGCCGCGAAGATGGAGCTGTCGCCCGAGAACTTCGCTCCCGAGCACTTCCCATTCCCAGCCACCGAGCAGGCGCTCAACTACCACAAGCTCCTCCTCCACGTGCTCGCGGAGGTCGAGACTCTGGGCTTCAAGGTGGGCGTCCTCGTGGCGGGGCACTATCCGCTCATTGACCACGCCCGCGCGGCCTGCCTCCAGCACAACCAGGGCTATCGCGGACGCAAGGGCAACACCATGCTGGCCTGGGCCTTCGTGGACTACCTCCTCGTCCGCGACCGCTACGACTGCGCCGGCGACCACGCCGGCGGCTGGGAGACCTCGCACATCATGGCCCTGCACCCGCAGACGGTTGACCTCAGCGTCCTGCCGCCGAAAGGCGAGAAGCTCATCGGCGCCGGCGGCCGGCTGGCCCCGCAGGACGCTACCGCTGCCTTCGGCTGCGAGACGCTCGACGCGGCCATCGCCGTCGCCCTCCGCGAAGTTCGCCACCGCCTCGACAACCCCCACCTCTATCGCGGCCACGGCAACAGCCTGCGCGAGGGGCTCTGGAAGGGAGAGAAGCAATGAAGCGGGCCGATCGGCGCCTCATTCTCAGTGCGCTCCTCTGTGCGTTCTGTGGCTGTGCGCGGACGCTGCCGCCGGGCATCGAGCACTCGGGCGACGTTTGGGAGAACAGCCTGCGGATGCGCTTCGTGCTGGTTCCCCCGGGCGAGTTCGTGATGGGCAGCAGCACGGCGGAACTCAAGGCGCTCGTCGCCCGCTTCGGCGAAGGCAAGATTCGCCCGGAACGAATCGCGCCCGAGAAGCCCGACCACCTGGTGCGCATCACGCGCCCGGTGCTCTTCGGAAAGCACGAGGTCACGGTGGGCCAGTTCCGCCGCTTCGTGGAGGCCACGGGCTACAAGACTGATGCCGAACGGAGCGGCGGCTCTCACGTGAACGGCGGGCTGGACACCTGGGAGAAGCGGGCCGAGGCCAACTGGCGAAAGCCCGGCTTCGAACAGGGCGACGACCATCCCGTCGTGTGCGTGAGCTGGAACGACGCCCGGGCCTTCATCGCCTGGCTCAACAAGGCCGACCGCATGCGGCCGGCGGGCTGGCGCTATCGCCTCCCGACCGAGGCCGAATGGGAGTTTGCCGCCCGCGGGCCCGACCGCTTCGAGTGGGCCTGGGGCAACGACTGGGATGGGAGCCGAGCCAACTTCGCCGACAAGCGCTCGGGGCTGCCCTGGGGCGATAAGGACGCCGACGACGGCCACGCCCGCACCGCGCCCGTCGGCTTCTACAGCCCCAAGGGCGACACGCCGCTCGGCATCGCCGACCTGACGGGCAACGTCTGGGAGTGGTGCCTGGATTGGTTCGACCCAGCCTATTACGAACGCTGCCCGAAGGACGACCCGGTGAATACGAGGCCGGGCAACCGCCGCGTGGAGCGGGGCGGGAGCTGGGCCTTCACGCCGGACTACTGCCGCACGGCCTTCCGCTTTGCCCTGGAGCCGAACGAGAGCTATGACACGCTCGGCTTTCGCGTGGTGCTGGCTCCCGCCGGCCGCTGAGCTACTCCGCCGGGCGCGAACCAGTTTGCAGTGGCCGGAACCACGTTGCGTCGGCCAGGGCATCAAGCGTAGCCGCAAGCGTCCCGCTTGCGGTGGTTCTCGACAAGCGAGACGCTTGTCGCGACACGGAAGAAGGCAAACTGATTTGGGGCCGGAGTAGTAAGAGGAGGCGCCCGATGCGTTGCCTGTCATTGGTGGTGGTTGCCATGCTGACGAGCGCCCTGGCTGGTGAAGACGCTTCATCCCTCCGCCTCGTGCCGTTCCCCAAGGAGGTGAAGCTGGTCGAGGGCCGCTTCGCCTTTGATCGAGAGCTGGTGCTCACGGGACAGGTCGGCGTTGTGCAGATGTACGGCAAGGCAATCGGCGATGAGCTGGCGCGACAGGGCCTCAAAGAGCTCAAGGTGCATCCTGCGGAGTTGGCCAGGGTGCCCGGAGCCCCCGTGGTCCTCTACCTCGCGCTCGGCGAACCAGGCAAGGTCCCGGAGCCGTCGTTCCGCCAGGAGGCCACGGAGGAGGATTACAGCCTGGATGTTCTGCCGGACTGCGTGAGCATAGCGGGGAAGGGCGGTTCGGGACTGTGGTACGGCGTTCACACCCTCTGCCAGCTCATTCGCGCAAATCTCAAGGACAAGGGGCTTCCCTGTCTGAGCATCCGCGATTGGCCGTCGCTGCGGTGGCGATGCTTCCAGGACGACCTGACGCGCGGGCCAAACTCGACGCTCGACGAGCTCAAGCGCGAGGTCGCGCTTGGCGCTTATCTGAAGATGAACCTGTTCACCTATTACATGGAGCACCAGTACGCCTTCGCCAAACACCCGGCCATCGGCCCCAAGGACGGCTCGCTCCTGCCCGACGAACTGAAGGCCCTCGTGGCCTACGCCAAGCCCCTCGGCGTGGACATCCTGGGCAACCAGCAGTCCTTCGGCCACTTCGGCCACATCCTCAAGCACAAGGAATACCAGCACCTCCGCGAGATGGGCGATGTGCTGTGCCCGACGAAGGAGGAGAGCTACAAGCTCCTTGACGACCTCTACTCCGAGGTCGTGCCCCTCCTGCCTTTCCCCTTCTTCAACGTCTGCTGCGATGAGACGTGGGGCCTCGGCACCGGCCCATCGAAGGAACTCGCCGACAAGATCGGCGTCGGCAAGGTCTACGCCGGCCACATGCGCCGCGTCCACGACCTGCTCAAGACCAAGTACAAGAAGCGAATGATGATGTGGGGCGACATCATCCTCCAGCACCCGAAGGACCTGGCCGACATCCCGACCGACACGATCATGCTCACATGGGGCTACGACCCGCGGGCGAGCTTCGAGGGGCAGATCGTCCCCTTCGCCAAGTCGGGCTACGAGTTCTTCGTCTGCCCCGGCGTCAACAACTGGAGCCGCATCCTGCCCGACTTCGAGGCGGCGGTCGTGAACATCCAGAACTTCGTCCGCGACGGCGCCAAGCACGGCGCGCTCGGCATGCTGAACACCGCCTGGGACGACGATGGCGAGAACGTCAACGCCCCCAGTTGGCACGGCCACGCCTGGGGCGCCGAATGCGCCTGGAATGCCTCGACGACCTCCTACGCCGACTTCAGCCGCCGCATCGGCGCCGTCCTCTTCGGAGAAACGACCGACCACTTCGGCCAGGCCATTGACCTCCTCGCCAAGACCCATCGGCTGCCGGGTATGGGCGGCATGCACAACGGCCGCTTCTGGCAGGACGACCTCGGCCCGATGAAGACCACCGTGGCAGCGGAGAAGGCGAACGCCCAACGGCTCATCGAGATCGTCAAGCCCGCCATCGAGCACCTGGAAGCGTGCAAGAAGGAAGCCACCGCTAACGCCGAGCTTCTGGACGCCTTCCTCTTCGGCGCGCGCCGCATGGAGCTCATCGGCCAGCGCATGCTCGACCGCCTCGATGTTGCCTCGCTCTACGCCTCCGCCTACGAGGGCGCCGTGAAGGAAGCGGCCCCGCTCTTGGCAAAGGCCGAGGCGATCATCGAGAAGAACCGTGCCGCGTTTGAGGCCCTCGGCAAGCAATTCGCCGACCTATGGATGCGGGAGAACCGCCCCTATGCTCTCGACGGAACGATGGGGCGCTACAAGGCCGCCGTCGGTCGCTACGACGCGCTGGCGAAGCGCCTTGCCGCCATCCGAAAGGACGCCGAGGCCGGCAAGCCGCTGCCGCCCCCGAGCCAGGTTGGACTAGGCCTCCTCGAACTCGGCGTCCGCAGGACCCGGGCCGACCGGGTGAGCCAGGAGGCCCTGAAGGCCGATGCGCCGTGGCTCGACGGCAGAGCCACGCACCGGCTGGGCATTATTGTGGGGGCGGGCGCCGCCGACCGCTCCGACCTTCCCGTTGAGCTTGAGATCCGGGTTCCTCCCGATCTGCCCAACCGCAAGGTCAAGCTCTTCCGCACCGATGGCGAGAAGCCCGTGGAACTTCTCGCACAACTGGACACCTCTGACACGCCGGGCCAGGCACGCCTGGCCTTCATCCTTGAAGGCACATGCGCCAGAGGCCAACAGGCCGTGCTCCATGCCTATCTCGGCCTGCCGGCTGAGGAGGCAGAGAGGCCGTCGCCTCGCGCCGTTCTTACCAGCGATGGACCGAGAGGGATGAAGTGGCTGGAGAACGACAAGGTAAGGCTGCTGCTCGGCCCGGAGGGCGCGCACATCTACCGCTGGGAAATCAAGGCGATGGGCAATCGCGACGTGACGATGCCCGGTGAGACCGGCTGGGCCGGCTTCGGCGATGTGGGCGGCGAACATCGAAGCTCGCCGAACAAGCTCCAGTGCGTCGCCCGCGGCCCGGCGCTGGTGAGCTATGCATGCACGGACGAGCACGGACTGACGAAGACCATCAGCCTGTTCGCGGGGGCGTCGTGGGCCGAGGTGACGCTGAACTCGCCCGTCGGCTACTTCTGGGCCTTTGACGACCCGAAGAACTTCGCTGCCGACGGCCCGTCGCCTGGCCAGTACCTCTTCTCGACCGGCGCGACAGGGCCGGTGGGCAGGGAAGCCGATGGTGTGAGCGCCCAGGTGCATGCGGGCGGGGCGCACTGGGGCGCCAAGTTCCTTCCCGACAAATGGCTTCTGGGGATGCTCACGCCTGAGGTGGCGACGACCCACGTCATCGCCCCCGGCGCGGGCGCCGGCGGCGTGGGCATCGAGCGGGGAGGCGGCGCCAGCCACTTCATCATCTACGCGGGAACGCTGAACGACAAGCCTGCCGACCTCATGAGCCGCCTCCAGCGTACCCTTGACTTCCGCAATCCGCCCGAGATCACCCTCCAGGCGGCCCAGGCACGCTAGGGCGTGCCTACCTGCACGCGGAATGCTCATCCCTCGGCCAGAGGGGTGCTGAGGTAGCGTTCGCCGGTATCGCACATGAAGGTGACGATGATCTTGCCGCGGTTCTCGCGGCGTCGTGCCACCTGAAGGGCGGCCCAGGCGTTGGCCCCCGCGGAGATGCCCACGAGGATGCCTTCCTTCTTCGCAAGGAGCCTCGCGGTGGCGAAGGCATCGTCGTTCGAGCAGGTGATGACCTCGTCAATCAGGTCGCGGCGCAGGATTTCGGGGATGAAGTTAGCGCCAATGCCCTGAATCTTGTGCGGCCCGGCCTTGCCGCCCGAGAGCAGCGGCGACGCCTCGGGCTCGACGGCGATGGCCTTGACGGAGGGCTTGCGCGCCTTGAGCACGTCGGCACAGCCGCTGATCGTGCCGCCCGTGCCCACGCCAGCGACGATGATATCCACTGCGCCCTCCGTATCGCGCCAGATCTCCTCGGCCGTGGTGCGGCGATGGGCCTCGACGTTGGCAGGATTCTTGAACTGCTGGGGCATGAAGCTGTTGGGGGTGCTGCTCGCGATCTCGGTGGCCCTGGCGACCGCTCCTTCCATGCCCTCCGAACCGGGCGTGAGAACAACCTGAGCGCCCAACATCTTGAGGAGCGCCCGGCGCTCGATAGACATGGTATCGGGCATGGTCAGCACGAGGCGATAGCCGCGGGCGGCGCACACGAACGCCAGGCCCACGCCGGTGTTGCCCGAGGTGGGCTCGACAACGGTCGTCCCGGCCTTGAGCGTGCCCTCGCGCTCGGCCGCCTCGATCATCGAGACGGCGATGCGGTCCTTCACGCTGTGCAGCGGATTGCAGAACTCGCACTTGACGAGCACCGTGGCTACGCAGCCCTCGGTCACACGGCGCAGGCGCACGAGGGGGGTGTTGCCGACGGCCTGAGTGATGTCGTCGCAGATCCTCGGCATGGGCATCTCCTGGTTTGCTGACGCGAATCGAATCGGCCCCGGGGGGACCCGTCGGACGGGCCGGACCGGGTCTTGCGTGCTACGGGCTCCCGCGGTGCTTCGCGCCGCGGGTGATGGCCAGGCGCGCCTCGGCCTCGGCCTGGCGGAGGCGCAGATACTTCTCCTCGCGCTCGGCCTCGATGCCCAGGAGCCTGGCCCCTGGCATGTCCTCGCGCGGCGCCCGGGCCAGCATGGCGGCGCCGGCCTGGAGGATCGCGAGCGCCTCGGCATACCGCGGGTCGCTCTTGTCGGGGATGCGCGCGAGGCACGGGCTCCTCTCGGGCCGCGTGAGGCTCACTTGGTCCGCGTTCTCGCGGCGCTGAAGGTCCAAGCCGACCAGCCGGCTCAGCGCGGCGAGCTGCTTGCCGTCCAGCGGCGAGCGTCCGTACAGATTGGCTGGGTACGAACTAGCGTAGGAGGGATAGTAAGGGGCGTTGATGTCAATCCAGGTGACCACGCGGTCGAATGCCTCTGCGTCGAGCGTGCCCTCGTCGCGGTATTTGCGCAGCCTCTCGACGAGCCGGCTCTTGTGCGAGCCCCAGGAGTAGGGCGGCAGGATGTCGGCTGGGCCGGCGCCGACTACCCGCACGTGGCCCTTCTTCCTCAGCTCGGTGTACGAGGCGTTGAAGCACAGAGTCAGGTCGCCGGCGAGCAAGAGCTTCTTGCCGCCCTCGGTGCCGTAGTCGTGGCAGCGGACGCAGTGCTTGTCGAAGACAGGCTGCACCTCGGCCGTGTAGCTGAAGAGCCTCGGCGGACCATGCCAGGGCTTGAGAGGGGAGGGCGGGCGGCTCATGGCGGCCTTGAGGTGATTCGGCGTTCCGCCGAGGCGGTTCTCGTGACAGCCGATGCAGCCCGTCGTCTCCCCTGGGCGGGCGATGGTGCCGCTGCGCATGGTCTGCACCATCATGCCGTCCGCGTCGAGAAGCTGGAAGTACACGAACGTGTCGGCAGGCACCGAGAAGTACGCCGAGCCGTCGGTCTCCACCGGCGCCGTGCCGAGGATACGCTTGTTGTTGAAGTCGTCCCACGCCATGCCCGGCGCCTGCTGGCCCGTGCCGCCGTCCCAGGCTGAGTTCGTCCAGTAGCGTTTCTCGGGGGATTCGACGACGCGGATGGCCTTCACCGTGCCGCGCGGCACGTTCTCCATCCCGGTGCCGATGTAGACGTCGTAGACGTAGAAGGCGCCGTCGCTCCTGGCGAAGTCGGAGCGGTCGGGGATGACGCGCGGCTTCGGGCGCGGCGCGAGCGGCATGGGGTCGAAGCAGCCGGGGGCTTCGGTGCGGAGGAGCACCTCGTTGCCGAAGAGGTCGAGGAGCACGATGCCCATTTGCTCCCCCTCGAGTTGACGCGAGGCGAGGAAGTACGTGTCGCTCAAAGGATACGGGTCTTCGTACTTGGGCTTCGTGGAGGTGAAGCGGTCGTAGTTGCCCTGCATCACCATGCCGATTGCGCTGGGGGGCCAGGTGCGGAGCACAGGCGCCCTGCCGTCCACGCCGATGCGCCGGTCCACGAGAGCGATGGCGCCCCAGGGGCGGTCGTGGCAGGACGAAAAGGTGGCGATGAAGCGCTCGGGCGCGCCGGGAAGGATGCGCGCGTCGAGCACGGCGCCCGGCGATGGCGTGTTGTTGCCCCAGAAGACGGCGTGATTCGTGCCATCAGGGTTGGTGGTCCAGAGGCCCTGGGCGTCGCCGAAATTGCGGTCCACGTACTCCCAGCGGTCGTAGAGGATACGGCCGTCGGGGGTGAGAGCGCCGTGGCCCTCGTGGAGGGTCGAGTGGCCGATCTGGTGGATGTTCGCGCCGTCGGCGTCCATGCGGAACAGGTTGCCCATGATGTGGCGGTTGCACATGCAGTACTTGGGCTCGCGGGTGGAGGTGAAGGCGATGCGGCCGTCGGGCAGGTAGAGCGGGTCGAAGTCGGAGACGCCGGCGCCGAACGTGAGTTGCCGCAGGCCGGAGCCGTCGGCATCGATCTCGTAGAGGTGATAGTCGTCCTTGATGTGGTGGCGCAGCGCGAAGAGGACTCGCTTGCCGTCGAAGCTCACGTCAGGGTCACGGGCGACGCCGTTGGGCACGTCGAGCAGGGTCCTGACCTCGCCGCCTCTGGCGAAGTCAATAGCCTTGAGGGCGCCTGGACCTTTGAACTTGCTGGTGCAGATTTCACCGGTCTGGAACATGGTCTCGGTGTTGTGGTGATCGGGAGCGTACTGGTGGCGCACGACGAAGAGGATCGGCTGGCCGCTCACGAGGGGGTTGGCGATGAGGGCCTCGCGCCGGAGGGCATCCAACTCGGCGCGTAGCCTCTCGCCTTGGGCAGGCGTGGCGGCGGCCGTCGCGCGTTCAATCGCATCGAGGCGGGTAAGGAACTCCGGCGCCCTGGAATAGCGTGAACCAAACGCCTGATGCAGGTCGTTGATGGCGAGACGGAGCGAGCGCGCAGTCTCCTCGAAGGAACCGGGCTCAAGAGCCTTGGGCGGCTGACCGGCGAGCGCACAAAGCGCCTGGGCAGCGAACATGGCGACCGCGGCGCAACGACGGCAAAAGGCCATCCTCATCCTCTCTTGCGGGCCGGCAGCGAGAGCCGCCTCCACTCTCCCTATGATAGCGGATGCAGCGATTGGGTCAAGGGAGAAGCGAGCGGCCTTCCAGTTCCGCAGCGAGGGGGAGGCGCAGGAGCCGCAGGATGGTGGGCACGACATCGGCGACGCAGGCCTCAGGCGCGGCAAGGGGACGGCTGGCGAACAGTACCCCCGGCACGTGGGCGGGGTCCACCAGGTGGTCCCCGCTCCAACTTTCGCGGTTGTCCTCGATCAGGCCCTCGGGATAGCCGCCGACGGCCGTCTGCCACGACGTGCGGTAGCCAGGCTTGAAGCCGACGACCAGGTCCGGCCCATCCCCAGCGTGGGGGCCGTGGTAGAGTTCGTCACGGGTGTACACGCGCTCGATGGCCGGCTGGCCCGCGTCGGAAAACGCGGCGAGCCTGTCCGCAATGTGGCGCTGAAGCCGCGGCGCGTCGCCTGGCCGGACCTTGCCGAGGCCCTCACGGCCCTGGAGGTTGAGGTAGATGCTGGAAAAGCCGACGGCGTAGGCAACAGTCCGTGCCCAGTCCACGTTGCGGAACAGGGTTCCGCGACGGTCGGTCGTCTTCAGGGCCATGAGGCCATTCTCGATCAGCCACGAGTTCAGATGCACGGCGCGGCGGAACGTGGTGAAGCCATGATCCGAGAGAACGAACAGTGCCGTGTGATCGCCCGCCGCATCCAGCATTCGGCTGAGGAGGCCGTCCATCCTTCGGTACCAGTCGTCCACCAGCGTGGCGTAGCGGGCGGTGAATGCCGCGTTGCCGGCGGGGTGGGTCGGGTCGAGGGCGCCCCAGAACACGTGCTGGACGCGGTCGGTGGTGTCGAACACGAAGGCGAGCAGCCCGCGGTGGAGGCGACCCAACTCGTGCCAGAGCATGCGCTCGCGCTCCGCCATCACCATGTCACACTGCTCGAGAAAGGCGTCGGGGCTGAGGGACCCGTCGGAGAGGGCGTTGGTGTCCTCGGGCGCTCCGAGGGTGTGGTAGTCGCCGATCGCCTGCGCCAGGTCGCCTGCATAGCCGCTGGGGTGCGAGAGTACGAAGGCCGGATCCCGCGGGTCGGGCTGAAGGGGGGTAACGTACAACTCGACCGAGGGCGCCAGCGAGCGAAGGTGGAAGCGGAGGACGGCCGCCACGCGGCGGACGAAGTGGACGGTGAATCTCACGCGGGCCCAGCCGCTCCAGCCGTTCAGCTTCACCTCATGGCTCTCGCCATCGAGGTTGACCACGACGCGGTTCGCCCCCTGCTCCACGCGCACCTGGAGCGGAACGCTGGAGCGTTCGGGGCCGCTCAAGCGCGCCTGCAACACGCCGCGGACGGGGAGGAGCCGGACGATGTCGCCCTTTCGCCCCTGCGCGTCAGCAGGGGCGAGAGGGCGCGTCGTGAAGAGCGTGTAGCGGCCGAGGTTGGCCTTCAGGTCGGGCACGCCGAGTCCCGCGAGCATGTGGCCCGACACTTCGTCGGGCGGCAGCGTGAGTGGCCAGCGGATCACCGACGTGGGGATGCCCGCGGCCGAGGCCAGGTTCCAGAAGGCCGGGCACTGCCGCACCGGCAGGAACATCGCGTCGCGCCGCCCCGTCAGGTTCCGCTGGTTCACTCTGAGGATGGCCAACTCGGGCGTGTACGTGCGCGGGTCGCGGCGCAGGAAGTCGAAGACCCCGTGGCGTCCCGGGTTGCAGCCGGTGGCGATGGTGGACCAGGCGACGGGGCTCTGCGCGGGGTTGCTCGTGGCGAGGCGGCGATAGCCGCCGCGGTCTCGCAGAGTGGCAAATGCCGGCAACTGCCCTGCGGCCATCAGCCGCTCGACGATCGAGGGGGTCAGGCCGTCCATTCCCAGGACGATGAGCCTGTCGGGGGCAGAGGGGGTCATTCCGGCTTCGGCGGCTCCTCTGAGGCGGGTGGGGGCGCGTCGCTGGGCGGCTTCGCCTTGCGGAACAGGTGAAAGATCGCATAGCGAAACGGCCAGAGCACATAGCCCAGGAAAACCCCCAACAGGGCGAAGACTGGCGCGAGGAAGGTGAAGAGCGACTGTGTGGTCCCCGGGTCAATGTAGGCCTCGGCCGCTCGCGGGGCAAGGAGCATGCCAAGCAAGGCGATGGCGATAAGGGGCCTGTGCGTCACGGTGCCTCCAATGGCGGAGCCGTTGTCTCGCCGCGGCCGGCTGGGGGAGATGGGAACTCAGCCGCCAGGGCCTCCTTCAGCTCGCGAGCGTCCTCGGGGCGCTGGGCGATCACGTTCTTCGTCTCGCCAGGGTCGGAGCGCAGGTCGAAGAGCCGCTCCTCGCCATCTGAAGCCCAGACATACTTGAACTCTGTGCTCTGTACGCAACGGAGTCGCCGCCAGAGCGGCACGCCGCTCCACCGCGGGAATCGCTCCATCAGACCCGCGGCCCAGGGCGTCGAAACGTAGCGCTCGGCGACGGCGTAGCGCAGGCCTGCCTGGGGGGCGGCGAGCAGGGTGCGTCCGTGAAGGCCTGCTTGCCGAGGCACGGGCATGCCGATGGCTTCGAGAATGGTCGGAAAGAGGTCGGTGGTATGGACGGTTTCCGAGCGGCGGGAGCCGCGCGGCCCGGCGCCCGGGTAGCGGATGATGAGCGGCACGTGGAGCATCGTGTTGTAGAGCTCGAAGCAGTGGTCGAGGAGGCCGTGCTCGCCGAGCTCCTCGCCATGGTCGGAGGTGACGATGATCAGTGTGTGGTCGAGGACACTGCGGCTGCGGAGTTCGGCGATGACCTCCGCGATCCGTTCGTCGAGGTAAGTCATATCGCCGTCGTAGAGCGCGCGCAATGCGGCGTAGTCCTCGGGTGTGCCGGCCCGCGCTCCGGCGGCATAGGCCAGGTAGTCCTGCGACACGCCCAGAGCGCGGTCGAGGGCCTTCTGGTCGGGGAGCCAGCGGTCCTTGGCCGGAGTGGAGCCATAGGGATTGTGGGCCTCCATGTAGTTCAGGAAAATGAAGAAAGGCTGCTTCGCCGTGGTGCAATCGGCGATCCATGTGCGGGCGAGACGGGTGGCGGTATGGCCCCCGTGGTCGGCGCGAGACAGGGCATCGAGGAGCTGGTGCACGAGGAGGCGCCGCTTGCGGCCTTCGCTGAAGGTGCTCACTTGGACATAGGTATCGAAACCTCGCGCCAGGTTGTACTTAGGTGAGACGAACGGGTTGGCGGTGCAGCAGAAGGTGCGATAGCCTTGCCGGGCAAGAAGCTCGGCGATGGTGACATGGCGGCCATCGAGCCAAGGGCGCTCGTCGGTGCAGCCGTGACGACAGGCGAGCTTGCCCGTGAACATCGAGGCATGCGAGGGCAGCGTCCAGGGCACCACGGTGAATGCGCGTTCATAAAGCGTGGCATCGGCAGCCAAGGCGTCCAGGTGAGGCGTGGTCTTGCGAGGGTTGCCATAGCACGAGAGGGCGTCGGCGCGCGCCGTATCCATCACGATCCACAGCACGTTCGGCAGATCGCGTTGCGGTGCAGGCTGCGGCAGATCGGCGCTCTTGCCCTGTCGAGCGGCCCGGCTCAGATGCGGCTTATTGCGGGGCAGCCCCAGCGTGCCGCCTGCCAGGCAGGCGGCCGACGCGACGGCCAGTGCACTCCCCACAAGCACTTGGCGTCGCCTGCCGCGCGTCGCCGCAGCGACGAGGAGGTATATGCCAAGCGCAATGCCGCCGGCGGCGAGGGCGAGCGCCGTGGCGGGCCAGTTGCCCGACACCCGCAGGGGCTTGGTCTGGCCATCGCCGGCGAGCCACAGCGACCAGGTGGACCACACGAACGCCGCGCCCAGAAGCCCGAGCGCCAGGCCCGCAACTCGCCGCCCGCACCCCGGTCGTCGGGACGCCGCCCACACCCCGGCTCCCACCCCCACGGCCGCCAGCACGCTGATGAGCCAGACCTCGGTGGAGACGAACTTACGTCCGGCCCGCACGAAAGCCTGCTTGGCGGGTTCCTCGACGATGTCCCATAGCCCCACCCGCACGAGGATGAGCGTGAGGGCAGCGGCCGCAACGCCGAGCAAGGCCGGCGGGTCGAGCGCCCTGTGGCGTGAGCGGGCCGCGGCCCAGATGGCGGCCCCCACGAGCGCGAGGAAGAGTCCCATTGCCGCGCCGTCCAATGCCACCGCCTGCGCCGTGCTTGCCACGAGGCCGGACAGGTCGAGGCGCTGGGGGGCCATCTCGCGGCTGGCGAGAATGCGCACATTCTCCGACACGCCGTAGAGCATGCCGCCCAGTGCGCCCACCGAGGCGGCGAGGAGCATAGCTCCCCAAAGCCCGAGAGGCCGCGACCCGTGCTGCGGCGCCGCGTTTGACTCCATCGCCTGCTCTCCTGTTCGTCCGAGCGCCGCGCGTGGCGAAGCCCGCTAGCGGGCTTCCACGACGAGTCCTGCCCCCACGATCTGGGCGTCTGATTCGAGGACGAGTCTGCCAAACGCCGGGTTTTCGCTGGCGGGCTCCACCACAAGGGCCGTCGGTGTCTCAAGGCTCACGTCGGCCACCTCCGCGGCTGCCAGCTCGCGCGCCTCTTGCTCCAGGATGTCGAGGGATGAGGAGTCCGTCCGCCGCGCGATTGCCGTGACGCGGCACGGCGTCTCCTGGGTTGAGAGCCTGAGCGTGAGGCTGGCACCGCGCTCGAGGGGGCGAGGGGCCAGCCAGAAGAGGCGCGCCGTCAGCGATCTCGCCAGCCGCGGTGGGCGATTGGGGGCGCAGAGGACCTGGCCGCGTTGCACGGCGAGCTCGTCGGGCAGTGTCACGGCGATGGACTCGCCTGCCTCCGCTGCCGCGCGGTCGCTCATGAACCGCTCAATGGTCAACACCTGCGCCTCGGCATGCTGCGGCAACAGCAGGACGCGGCCGCCAGCCTCCAGGGTGCCGCTCTCGACGCGGCCGGCGATGTAGCGTCTCCCGTCGAAGTTGTAGACGTCTTGCACACAGAAGCGCATCGGCCGTTCGGCCGCGTGAGCCCCCGGCAGGCCGTCGAGCGCCTCGAGCACCGTGGGGCCGCGGTACCAGGGCATGCGGTCCGAAGGTATGGCCACATTGTCGCCCTGCCGGGCGCTGATGGGGACGGCGGCTGCCGGCGTGACCCCGACTCTGGCGACAAGTGCCAGCGCTTGGCCCCGCGCGGCCTCGAAGGGTTCGGCAGCGAAGCCGACCAGATCCATCTTGTTGACTGCCACGAGACAGCGGGCGATGCCGAGCAGGGAGAGGAGAAAGGCGTGGCGTCGGGTCTGGTCGTCGGGGCCCTCCTGGGCGTCCACGACCAGCACGGCAGCCTGCGCCTCCCAGGCCCCGGTGAGCATGTTCCTGAGAAGTTCGCGGTGGCCTGGGGCGTCAATGGCCACATACTCGCGGTCGCCCGCGTAGAAGAAGGCCTGGGCCGTGTCCAGCGTCATCGCGTCGTCACGCTCCTCGCGGAGGTGGTCGAGGAGGAAAGCGAACTCAGTGTCGAGGCCGCGGGCGGCCGAGTCGGACTGAAGCTGTTCGAGCTGGTCGGGCGGCACGGACGCCGTGTCGTAGAGCAGGCGGCCGATGAGGGTGGACTTCCCGTGGTCCACGTGGCCGAGGAACGCGACCTTCAACCGATCGTTGGGCATTGCGGGTCGTGCTCCATGGCGACTCACAGGTAGCCGAGCGCGCGAAGCTGCTGCATCGTGCCGGCGCGCTCCTTGTCCTGGGCGCGGCCCGCCCGTTCGGAAATGTCAGTCGTTGCGAGTTCCGCGATGATCTCGGCAACATCCGCGGCCCCGGAGTCTATGGGGGTGCAGCAAGGCGCACAGCCGATGCTGCGGAAGCGCTGGCCGTTACGCGCGAAGTAGAGTTCGACGACGGGCAAGCTCTCGCGCTGGATGTAGCGCCAGACATCCAGCTCGGACATGTGGAGCAGCGGGTGGATGCGAATGTGCTGGCCATCGTCGGAGAGCGACCTGTAGTGGTCCCAGAGTTCGGGGGGCTGATTGCGATAATCCCACTGGAAATCCTCGTTGCGCGGGCTGAAGTAGCGCTCCTTCGCGCGGATGCCGTGCTCATCGCGGCGGATGCCCACAAGCACCGCCTCGAACCCGTGCTCCTCGATCACCTGGCGGAGGGCCTGGGTCTTGAGGGCGGTGCAGCAGTCGAGCCTCGAGCCCTTGGCCGGCCCGACCCCGGCGTCGCGCGCGGCGCGGTTGGAGGCGACGACCAGGCTCAGGCTCCACTCCCGGACGTAATGGTCGCGGAAGCGGTACATCTCGGGAAACTTGTAGCCCGTGTCAATGTGCACTACCGGAAACGGTACCCGGCCGAGGAACGCCTTGCGGCACATCCAGAGGAGCGCCGTGGAGTCCTTGCCTACCGACCAGAGCAACGCGATGCGGCGAAAGCGGTGATAGGCTTCGCGGATGATGTAGACGCTCTTGCTTTCCAAGTCGTCGAGGGGTTCCATTGGGCGAGTGCTCTTCCCGCGTATCGCGGGCGTGGGCGTGGGCGTGGGGGCCCCAGAGTGGCCGGATAGCAGAGGGGCCGGCGAGTCGGCTTCGGCCGACGGCGCCGCCAAGTATAGCATGCGCCGCATCTGGCTTCAACGATTTCGCTGGGTTCGGTGCTTGACACGTCTGCCCGGACGGGTACTCTGTGGAGCGGGGCGGAGTGAGGAGCCGAATGGCCAGAAGGAGGCCCAAGACCAACCCGCTGCCGCGTCGAAGGCCGTGGCTTGCCACGCTGCTGGCCTATGGCATCGGAGCGGCCTGCGCCGGCGCGGGGGTGCTGGTGCTGGTCTTCGGCTCCACCGAGGCGCTCACGGAGGGGGAGAAGCCGGTCGCCGGCTCGGTCACGCGGCTGGGGGTGAGCCTGATCGTGTTGGGCCTGCTGGCTACCGCGATCATCGGCTACATGCACTGGCTGAAGCGCAGGAGTTGAGGAGGCCATGCGATGGCCATGCTCGCCATCAAAGGCGGCCCGCCCGTGCGCACGAGGCCCTTCCCGCCACGGCGGCCCTTTGGCGACCGCGAGGTCGAGTTGACGGCCCAGGCCATCCGCTCGCAGAACCTCTTTGGCCCGGGCGGCACCATGGTGCCCGAGCTGGAGCATCGCTTCGCCGCGCTCTATGGCATGCCGCACGCCGTGGCCTGCACCTCGGGCACGGCGGCCATCCACACGGCACTCGGCGCGCTGGCCCTCGAGCCTGGGGATGAGGTGATCACCGCGCCGATCACCGACGCAGGCACGGTGGCGCCGATCCTGTTCCAGAATTGCGTCCCTGTGTTCGCCGATACCGATGCCACCCTCAACATCGCCCCCCGCGACGTCGAGGCGAAGATCACGCCACGCACCCGCGCCGTGCTGGCGGTGCATCTGTTCGGCAACCCGTGCGACCTCGACGCTCTCGCCGACATTGCCCGACGGCACGGCATCGCTCTCATCGAGGACTGCTGCCAGGCCCACCTGACCGACTACAATGGGCGGCTGTGTGGCACGGTCGGCAACATTGGGTGCTTCAGCCTCCAGCAATCGAAACACATGACGTGCGGCGATGGCGGCCTCACGATCACCCGCGATCCGGCGCTGGCCGAACGGATGGCCCTGTTCCGCGACAAGGGATGGCCTCGGAGACCCGGAGCCCGCGGGTACGTGATGCTCGGCCTCAACTACCGTATGACCGAGCTTCAAGCCGCCGTGGCCCTCGCCCAGCTCGAACGGGTGGGCGACGTGGTCCGCCGCCGCAACGAGCTGGGCAGCCTGCTCACGGAACGGATCCGCCACGCCCCTGGCGTCGCCCCGGCCCCCGTGACGTCGGGGGGCCGCCACACGTACTGGCTCTACCCTTTGCGCATCACGGGGCACGACCCCGCGCGGTTTGCCGAGGCGCTGCGGGCCGAGGGGATTCCGTGCGGGCACGGCTACACCGGCAAGCCGATCTACCTGTGCATGGAAGCGCTCGTGTCGCGGCGCACGTTCGGCGCCTCCGCGCATCCCCTCGATGGCTGCCACGGGGGCCGCCGCATTGACTACGTCGAAGGGTTGTGCCCGCACACCGAGGCGGCACTGCGCGAGGTCGTGACCCTCGGCCTTCACGAGCAGATGGAGCCGGCGGACATCGCGGACATGGCCGCCGGGGTCATCAAGGTGGCCGAGGGTTTTGACAGGTGACCGGGCATGTGATATAGTGCGAGGGACAGTTGCCTGGGTTCGCCCCGGGGCAGTGCTCCCAGGGCTTGGTGCGACCGTGGCCTGCTGTTGAGGTGCCCCCTATGGCGTCGGAAAGCCTCAAGTTCCTCGGACGCCTGAAGAGGCTCGAGGGGCAGCTCTCGCGCCTTGCCAGCGAAATGTCCGTGAACTTCTCGTTCAGCAACAGTTGCGCAGCGCTGTGGCGGCCGCCGACCGACGTGTACGAGACCGAGTCGGAACTGGTCGTGTGCATTGAGGCGCCCGGGCTGCACGTGGACGATATCTCGATTGAGCTGCACCCCGACACCCTGGTGGTCCGCGGCGTTCGCCGCGAGCCGCGACGCGACGAGAAGTGCGTCTATCACCAGCTCGAGATCCGCTATGGCCTCTTCGAGTGCGTCCTCCACGTGCCCAGGTGCGTCGCCCCGGAGGGCGGGGTGGCCACATACCGCGACGGGTTCCTCTTCATCCATATCCCCAAGCGCAATGAGCGGATCGAGCACACCGAGGTGATCCGGCTGCGAATCTGACGCCGCAAGCCGATGGCCGCCGCGGGCGACGCGTCGCGGAGGCGTGCGCCGCCTGCGTCGCCTTGAACCGG
>DAOOIT010000049.1 GCA_035384565.1 Planctomycetota bacterium
CGGCCAGAATCGCGGGCGTCGCAGTCCCACGCGGATTCTTGGACAGGCTCCTAGGTGGTGACGACGAGGCAGCGGCGGTGGCGGGGGCCGTCGAACTCGCACAGGTAGATGGCCTGCCAGGTGCCGAGCGAGAGGCGGCCGGCGGCAATGGGCGCCGTGACCGAGGAGCCCATGAGGCTGGCCTTCACGTGGGCGTCGGAGTTGCCCTCGGAGTGGCGGTAGTCGCCCGCGCGGGGCACCAGGCGGTCGAGGGTGGTCAGGATGTCGCGCGCCACGTCGGGGTCGGCGTTCTCGTTGATGGTGATGCCCGCCGTCGTGTGCGGCACGAAGACGTGGCAGAGGCCCTCGGTGACGCCCGCTGCTCGGATGGCCCGGTTGACCTCGGCCGTGATGTCTACCATCTCGGTTCGGCTTTGAGTGGGCACCATGAACTCGTGCATGGGACGCTCCTGGGTCAGTAGATCTCGACGTCGCGCAGCAGCGACACGCTGATGACTTCGGCGATCCGCACGGTGGCCGCCCGGCGGTTGGTGCGGATGCCGAGCTTGTGGGCCTCCATGATGTAGTGGTCCTTGGTCGAGGAGCCGTCCGAGGTGTCGTGGACGTCCACGTTCTCGAGATGGAGGTACTCGGGGGCGACCTGGGTGAGGGTGCCAAGGATGATGTAGGATGAGCGCGTGTCGAGGACGACCTGCTGGCCGAGAAAGGCATCGAGAGGGCCGGGGGAAGGGGGCTGGGTCATGGCTTGATCTGCCCTGCGATGGCCTCGGCGATGCGGCGGTGGGCCGCCTGGTTGGGGGTATCGAGGTAGAGGCCCTCCGCCGAGGGTGCGGCGTAGCAGGCCTCGAGCCAGTCGGCGCCCTCGGGCGCGAGGAGCGCGTGGAGGTCGAGGAACCCCGCGTGATGCTGGCGCGCCACCCGCGCGGCGGCCTCGGTGTACAGGCGGGAGAGGCGGACGTTGCGGGGGCAGGGGGGCGGGGAGACGATGAGGATCTTGATGGGCCTGCCCGTGGCCCGCACGGCGTCAATCATCAGGTCGAAGGAGCGGGCGAAGTCGCGCTCGCCGACGGCTTGCTGGACGTCGGCCAGGCCCGGGCTGAGGACGATGACGTCGGGCAGCGGCCGCAGGGCCTCGAGGGTGCGTGCGAGGAGGATGATGTCGGGGAGGGTCGGCAGGAGGCCTGTGGTGCGCTGGACGAACTGGAAGGCGCGTCCGCTGGCGGCGAGCGACTGGTCGAGGAGAGTGACATAGTCGTCGAGCTTCTGGCCGGGCTGCGGCGGGCCTGCCATGCGGTCGCCCAACAGCAGCACGCGGCGGCGGCTGGCGAGGTGGCGGTCGCGGAACCAGCGGGCGAAGACCCATTCGAGGTGGCGATCGGCGTCCTCGATCTCGGAGGCGAGCATGACGCGGCGGCCCAGGTAGTCGTGCAGGCTGCCGAGGCCTCGCTGGAGGAGGTTCAGGTCGGTCTCCGCCACGACCTTCCAGTTGCGCAGCGAGCCGTCGAAGAGTTCGGCCGGGGGTGGCGGCGGCGGGCCCTCGGGCGCGGGCGGGGGCGCGGGGGCCGGCGGGATGCGACTCAGGGCGACGCGGCGCACGGCGACCTGGGCGCTGAGGGCCGCGTGGAGGCCGAAGGGGGTGAGCGCGTCGAAGGCCAGGGGGAGCGCGTTGTCGGCCTTGGCGCGCGGCACGTCCACCACCGCTTTGCCGTCCAGCCAGGCCTCCACCTTGGCGTCGGTCACGCGCAGGCGAATCTCGTGCCAGCGGCCCGGGGTGAAGCGGACATCCCAGGCCCGTGGGCGCAGCGTGCAGTGTGCGCTGCCGACGGGGAACGTGATCTGGCAGAGGTTGTGGCCTGCGAGACACTGGGCGTCGAGCGAGACCACGTAGTTGAGGGTGGGGAATTCGCCGGTCCAGGCGACGCCTGTGTAGGGGCCGCCGGGCCCCAGGATGATCTGGCCGTCCTTGACGGCGACGGTTCCCGGGGTGCCGAGGGTGGTGAACGGCACGATGCGCGCGGCGGTCTCGAGCACGGTCTGGTTGCCGAGGCGCACGTCGAGGTCGAGCAGGGCCGTCTTGTCGGGCAGCTCCTTCATGTCGACCGGCAGGATGCAGAAGTTCTCGTCCTTGCCGTCAATGCGGAGGTCCTGGCTCACGATGATCTGGCGCCCGTCGCGGTTCTCGAGGCGGCCGGTGGCCCGGACGATGACAGGGCTGAAGCCCGTGTTGCGCAGGCGGACGGCGATGCTGGTGCGCTCGTCGTAGTAAACGATGTTCGAGAAGCTCACGATGTCGAGGGACAGGTTCAGCTTCTCGGTGGGGCGCGGGTCGCAGTAGACGGTCTGCTGGTACTGCCCTGCGGGCTTGCCGCCTACGCTGGCCTGGAGGGTCACGGGGAAGCCCGCGACCGTGGGGCCGGCCGGCACCTCGAAGAGGCAGCCGGGGGACCCCTCGTGAGACTGGGTGCCGTTGCCGAAGTCCCACGAGTAGGCCGCGGCGGCCTCGGGGCCGAGCCGGCTCAGATTGGTGAACTGGACGAACTGGTACCGCTTGCCGTTCTCGGCGGTGACCGATAGGGGGGAGAGCTCGTAGGTGAAGAAGACCTGGGAGGTCAGCGACTGGGCCTCGGCCGCCACGATCTCGGCGGCGATGCGGTTGACGAAGAAGCTGGGGGGCACGAGTTCGAAGACCGTGTCAATCGGGCGTTGCCAGCCGAGGCGCGTGTTCTGCTTGCCGGTCTCGGCCGCAATCATGAGCAGATGGTGGTAGCCCTGCGACAGTTCGATCTTGCCGCGGTGCTCGAAGTTGCCGGCGACCTGGTAGTAGAAGCTGGGCCGTTGGGCGGTGAACTTGCCGTCGAGGAAGAGGTAGGCCGGGGCGGCGCTGTCTACCGAGAAGCGCCAGTAGCCGGCGATGTCGCAGTAGACGAAGCTCTCGTAGACGCTGAGGTGGTAGGCCCCCTCGTATTCGAGGGGGTTGGCCCGGTTGTCAATCTGGGTGAGGCTGGCCGAGCCCACGAAGGCCGGGCTGTTGCGCAGGGCGGCGCGAATCTGCTCGACCGGCACTTTGCGGTAGGTGCCGCGGGCCTCCTCGAGCGCGTTGAGCAGGTTGCCGTCGGTCACGCGCCAGCCGTAGAGGTTCACGGTGGCGGCCTTGGGCGTCCAGCGCGGCGCCTCGCCCTCCGGCTTGGGGTTCCCGTAGTAGATGAAGTAGTCGGCCGAGGTCAGCACGTCCGACTCGACGGGAATCCCCTGCGCGATGTTCGGTGTGGTCTTGTCCACGACGCGGGCGACGCAGGTCTTCTCGGCGACGGAGTCCACCTCGAGGGTGGCGATGCGGCCGGAGCCGGCCAACGCGTAGAAGCGGGTTCCCGGGGTGACGGCCTTGTCGGCCCCGATGTTCAGGGGGACGGTCTTCGTGGCGTCCTGGATGGCGGTGGCGAGCTGGCCGGTGATCGTGCGGCGGGCCGGGAAGGTGACGGTGAGCAGCCCGCGCCCGTCGGGCCCCTCGGCGACGCAGGGGAGCAGGTTGCCGCCGGCGTCGAGCACGCGGACCTCCTGCTGCGCGCTGCCCTGGAGCTTCGCGAGGCAGGGGATCCTGGCTTCGGCGGCCACGAGGTCGTCGCCGGCGTTCGGGGGTCTGTAGCGGAAGCCCAGGGGCTCGCAGGGTGCCAGGCGGACACGGACCTGGGTGCGATGGGACCACGCCGGGTTCCACCACCCGTCCGGGGCGCCGGCGTGGGCGGGCGGGGCGAGGACCCCGGCGAGGGCGATCAGGGCGGCGATTGGCCAGTGAGCGGCAACGCGCATCTTAGTCCTTCGCTGTGGCCGACGTGTCGAGTCCGTGATGGGTCTTCTCCCACTTGAAGGGGTTGGAGAACAGTTGGAGGAACCCCTTCCAGGCTCCGAGGCTGATGAGCACCCAGTAGACGGGCGAGAGCATCGCATGGGGGATGAGGCGGTAGAGCCTGCGGCGGACGCACGCCCAGACGTGCATGAAGATGAACACGAAGTTGGCCAGGAACAGGGTGACGGTGATCACGAAGAAGCACTGGGACCAGGTGTTCCAGAACGGGTTGCCGCGGGGGTCGGCGAACCACATCTGCCACACCCAGGGGCCGTCCCAGTTCAGCCAGCGGTCCCAGGGCCAGTCGCCGGGCTGGAAGCTGGCCTGGAACGCCCGGGCGGCCGACCAGGACCAGCCCTGGAGGGCCAGGTCGTGGACCCAGCAGGCGCCGTAGAAAAGCATGAGGAGCCAGAAGATGGGGTTGAGGACGAGCATGAGCGACAGGCCGCCCACCGAGGTGAGGAAGCCGAGCATTCCGGTGAAGCCCAGGCGCCACATGGCCCGGAGGGGATTGCGCATGTGGACGAGGTGCGTCTGGATGTAGCCCTTGACCCAGCGCGAGCGCTGCCGCACCCAGTTCCAGAGCTTCGAGTTCGCCTCCTCCCAGGTGGTCGAGTCGAGCACCTGGGTGCGGTAGCCCATCTTGTGGAGACGGATGCCGAGGTCGCAGTCCTCGGCCACATTGAACGGGTCCCAGCCGCCGATGGCCCGGAGCACGTCGGTGCGGAAGTGGTTGGAGGTGCCGCCGAGCGGGATGGGCGAACCGAGCCTGTGGATGCCGGGCAGGAAGAGGTCGAACCAGGTGCTGTACTCGATGGTGAACCACTTCGTCAGCAGGTTCTGGTCCACGTTGTAGTAGTTGAGCTTGGCCTGGAGGCACACGGTCTGGGCCTTGCGGAAGAGGAGGCGGCCGAGCAGGCCGCGCGGCGCGTTGGCCTTGCGGAAGGCGACGATGGCTTTCTTGAGCTGGTCGCGCTCGGGGCGATCCTCGGCGTCGTAGATGACGAGGTACTCGCCCCTGGCGCGCTCGAGGCCGTGATTGCAGGCTTTGGGCTTCGTCTTGGGCATCGCGTCCGGGACCACCACCAGCTCATAGGTCGCCGGCAGCCGCGCGTGGCGGCAGACCTCCAGCGTGGCCTTGTCGTCGGCCTCCAGCAGCAGCTTCACGTCCAGCTTGTCCTGCGGGTAGTCCAGCCGGCGGATGTACCGGATGATCTTCCCCGCGACCTCGGTCTCCTTGTACAGCGGCACCAGGATCGTGTAGATGGGCAGCTCGTCGTCCTTGAGCGCCGCGATCTCGTCGTCGGTGACCTTGACCTCGGCTGGGCTGATGAGGGCCAGGATCACGGCCAGGAGCTTGTAGGCGATCACGATCAGGTAGAAGCTGCAAAAGACGTGGAAGACATGGAGGAAGCGCAGCACGTGCCAGTTGAAAAGGTAGAGCGCGCCCAACAGCAGGGCAAGGTACCAGAGCTTCTGGTGCAAGGCCACCACGCGGTTGGCCGCCTCGTTCGGGTGCCGCGCGACGAAGTTGCGCACCGTGTGGTCCGGGTGGGCGAGGCCGAAAGCCTTGTCCCACCGCGCCCGGCGGAACTCCAGGAACGGCAAGAGAAGCAACCGCACGGGCAGGAGCAGGACCTGGAGGGGCAGGTTCCACCACCGGCAGGGCAGGAAGAAGTGCGGCCGCGGCCCCGAAGGCGCCCCCTCGACGGGCGCGAAGGAGACGCGCACGATGGAGGCGCCGCCGTCGGGGGCGACCTCGATGACCGAGGACCCCGTGCTCGTGCCGGCCCCGGCGAGGAGGCGGACCGGGGTGTCCTCGGAGCCTGTGGAGAAGCGCAGCACCGTGCGGCCCGCGCGAATCGTGTCGTCGTGATGGAGGGGCACGATCCCGTGCACGCGCTCGTCGTTGACGTAGGTGCCGTTGGCGCTCTGGAGGTCCTCGAGCAGATACTCGGCGCCGTCGTGGTGCACCGAGAAGTGCGCGCGAGAGGCCTGCTCGTCGAGGAGGATCAGATGCACGTCGCTGCCACGGCCCACGACGACGCGGGAATCGCGGGGCAGGACGAAGGGCGACTCCGGCTCGATCTTGGCGCCCGAGATGAGGAACAGCTTGGCAGGCATCGAGCCCCCTTGTCGCATCCTCCCGTGATGGCGCATCCGGCGCGCGCGACCGCGGGATTATACTGTCGCCTGCGCGGCGAGTCAAGGAAGGTGTTGGCCTCCGGCTCCGGCGGGGGCCGAAGTGCGGGAAGCACGGCGAAATCGGCGTCACAAAGCCCATTCCGAATGACCCTCGAGGCGGGACCAAGGCGGCCGCGGGCCGCGAGGGGAGTGTGTAACGGCTACGTAACTAGGGCGCAAAACCCTTGCGCCCGGCCACCGCCGCGGTATAATCCCGGTGGGAGCGGCGGAATGCCGCAGGAGGCCGCAGATGACACCAGCGAGAGCGGCGGCGTGGGCGACGGTGGCCGGCCTGCTGATGATGTGCCCCGCTTGTGCGACGAGCGGCGAGGCGGTTCCCGCCCCCAAGCCCGACGCGCCGCGCGCCGAGCCCCGGCTCTCGCCCGAGGAGCAGGCCGCACGCGACCTTCTCGATCGCTACAAGGCCGAGGCCAAGGTCCGGCAGGAGGAACGCCAGCAACTGGCCGCCCAGCATCTCAAGACCGGCAAGGCCCACCTCGAGATGGGCGCCTGGAAACTCGCCTACGAGCACTTCCAGAAGGCCGTTGCACTCGACCCCTCCAGCGAGGACGCACAGCAGAATCTCAAGCGAGCCGCCGGGCTCCTCGGCCTCCAGCAAGGCGGCGCCGGCCTGATCGAGGACTACATTGGCCAGGAGAAAGTGCGGGTGGCCGCGCGGCGCGCGGAGCTGGAGACTCTCTTCGCCCGCGCCCAGGCCGCCTACGAGAAGGGGCAATTCGTCGAGGCCCTGGAGCTCTTCGTGCGGGTGAAGGCCCGCGCCCAGTACCTGGCGCCCCACCTGGACACGGCCCAGACCCTGGGCCAGGCCGAGACGATGATCGAGAAGTGCAAGGCGGGGATGGACGCCGAGCGGCGCAAGGCCCAGCAGGACCTCGAGCGGCGCGCCCGGGAAGAGGCCGAGAAGCATCGAGGCAACGGCCAGAGCCTCCTGCGGGAGCGCCAGCGGGCGCTCCTCGACCAGGCCCAGATGCTCTTCGCCGAGCGGCGCTTCGAGCAGGCCCGGAAGGTCTGCGACGAAGTGCTCCGCGGCGAGCCCGGCCACGCGCAGGCCAGCGCCCTGCGCGACCAGGCGGCCGATGCCGCCCGCACCGAGGCCCTCGCACACGCGCTGAGCTCGCGCGACGCCGAGACCCGCCGCTGCCTGGACGAACTGACGGCCTGCCTGACGGTGCAGAACGAAATCCTCTCGATCTCGCGCGAGCGGCTCGAGGAACTGCGCCGGCGCAAGGGCGAGCCGATGTTCGACGCCCACCTGAAGGCGCCCGAGCCCTGGGAGGGCCGCCTCCGCGAGGCGCTCGAACGGCGAGTGACCTTCGACTTCGTGGAGACGCCTCTGCCCGACGTCGTCTCGTTCCTGGCCAACGTGGCCGACGTGAACATGGTCCTCGACAGCGAGGCCGCCAAGGGCGGCGTGCCGCCGATCAGCCTCCGGGTCGAAAACATGACCCTGGGCGCCGCGCTGAACTGGATCTGCAAGCTGGTCGGCTTCCGATTCAGCCTGAAGGATGAGGCCGTCTTCCTCTCCAAGCCAGAGCGAATCCCCTCGGCCACCGTCACGCGCATCTACGACATCACCGACCTGACGATGGAGATCAAGAACTTCAAAGGCCGCCAGCGCGCCCTTGCCACCGACAGCGGCATCGGACCCGCCGGGCAGGGCGGCAACCTCCGCGACTTCTTCGGCGACGACGAGGCGGAGCACGAGAAGCCCATGTCGGGCAGCCAGATGATCGAGTTCCTCCGCCAGATCGTCGGCCCCGACGGCTGGGGCACGGAGGACGGCATGGACCGCGTGCGCCAGGTGGTCGGCCTGCCGGCCGACGAGCGTCCCGGCAAGGGCCAGGAGCTGCTCGACCTGGTGAGCATTGTCGTGGGCGGGAGGACGTTCCTGGGCGTGAAGAGCCGCGAGTAGCGCCGCCCCGGCCTCCTGCCCGGGCAGCGACGGGTGTAAGTGCAAGCAGCGTGAAGCACTTAGGTCGGCCAAAAATGCGCTTGCACTGACGTGACGAAGTGATATAATCCGTGGGCGCGGCAGTCGCGATACAGGGAAGCCTGGCCGCGTGAAAGCCGCGCCGCCCTTCGACAGTCTCCGGGCGGCCCGAGATCGTCGAAGGTCACCGATGAAGCGTTACTTCTTCGGCAGCAGCCCCCGGGCGGTTGCCACGTTCGTCTGCTACGTTGTGAACGGGAGCGACCAGCGCGCCAGGGAACTGCTCGAGCACGAACTCGAGCGGAGCCAGTTCGACCGACGCGACCGCGACCTGGCCACCGAACTGGTCTACGGCGCGGTGCGACGGCGCGGGACGCTGGATCACCTGCTGGCTCGCGTGAGCAGCATCCCGCTCAGGAAGATACAGCCGCGGGTGCTCGAGATCCTGCGGATCGGCGCCTATCAGTTGCTGTTCCTTGACAAGGTGCCTGCCTCGGCTGCGGTGAACGAGGCGGTGACGATCGCGAGGCGGGTCGCCACGCCGAAAGGCGCGGGGTTCGTGAACGCCTGCCTGCGCACCCTGGCCCGAGCCATTGTGGCCAAGCGCGGCGAACAGGGCAGCGACCCGCGCTGCGCGGTGCCCGTGGGCGAGGGCGCGTGGTGCGTGCTGGACAGACCCCTCCTTCCGTCGCCCACGGCGTCTCCGGCGAAGTACCTCGCGGCCGCCTACTCGCATCCCGAGTGGCTGGTGCAGCGATGGCTCGCCCGTCTCGGCGAGGCGAAGACCCGCGAACTGTGCGACCACGACAACACCCACGCAGGGGTGGTCCTGCGGGTGAATCGCCTGCGGACGACGCGCGACGACCTGGTGGCAGAGGTGATTCGCTCGGGGCGCTGGGCGCGGCCCATCGGCACCGAGCACGTGCTCGTGGACCAGGGCGGGGCTCTGGACGAGTTGGCCGCGCTCCGCGACGGGCTGTGCACGGTGCAGGGCGTGGCGGCGTCGGCCGCGGCGCCCCTGCTCGACCCGCAACCCGGCGAGCGGGTGCTCGACGTGTGCTCGGCGCCCGGCTCCAAGGCCTGCCAGATCGCCGAGCTGGCGAAGGGGCAGGCGGAGGTCGTGGCGCTCGACCTGTCGCCCAAGCGGCTGAAGCAGGTGGCCGAAAACGTCAAACGCCTCGGGGCGCGCACCGTGTGGCCCGTGGCGGGTGACGGGGCCTCGTGCGCGGCGCTCTTCCGCGCGGAGTTTGACGCCGTGCTGGTGGATGCGCCGTGCTCGAACACAGGGGTGCTCTCGCGCCGGGTGGAGAGCCGCTGGCGGATCACGCCCGAGCGGATCCGCGAGCTGGCGCAGCTCCAGCGGCGTCTGCTCGGCTCGGCTGCCAGCGTCGCCAGACCCGGAGGGCGGCTCGTGTACAGCACGTGCAGCCTGGAGCCGGAGGAGAACGAACTGGTCGTCGAGAGCCTCTGCGCCGAGCAGGCAGACTGGAAAGTTGTGAGCTCAAGATGTATACTGCCGTCGGAGACGAACGACGACGGCGGGTACGTGGCGCTCCTGCAACGTGCGGGGCGCGGTTCCACTGGGGGCTGAAGGCTACCACCACGGTGGGAGGCGAAAGGGGTCGAACCATGCGAGGACGGTTGCAGTTGGGGCTGCTCTGCGGGCTCTTGGTGGCGGCGCTGGCCGGGGCGCTCTGGGCTGCGGAGGCGCCGAAGGCCGAGGGCGAAGCCGCGAAGCCGGCCCTCAGCCCCGAGGAGCAGGCGGCCCAGGACCTCATCAAGCGCTTCCAAGTTGAGCGCAAGGTCCAGGAGGATCAGAAGAGCTTCATGGCCGCGCAGCGCGTCGCCCTGGGTCAGGCGCACCTGAACAACGGCGCCTACGAGGACGCGCGCCGTCAGTTCGAGGAAGCCCTCAAGCTGGACGAGACGAATAAGGACGCCCAGGAGGGCCTGCGCAAGGCCCAGAGCCTGCTGGGCGTGATCAAGCCGAAGTTCGGCGACCTGGCCGGCGACTACGCGCGGCAGCGCGCCATCGCCCTGGAGGTCCAGCGCACCGAGCTCCAGAACATGTTCGAGGCGGCGAAGGAGCGGTTCGACAAGGGCGAGTTCATTGACGCCATCGAGGGCTTCACCCGCGCGGCCGCCAGGGGCCGCTACCTGTCGCCCAACATCGAGGTCGGCAAGATCGTCGAAGACTCCGAGGCGTACATCCAGAAGGCCATGGTCGGCATCGAAAAGAAGCGCGCCGAGACCGAGGAAGCCCGCCGCAAGGAGGCCGACCGCGAGGCCCGCGAGCTGGTGGCCCAGCGCGAACGGCTGCTCGACGAGCGCACCCGCGCCCTCTATCGCCAGGCCACCACCCTGCTCGACGAGCGCAGGTACAGCGAAGTCCAGAAAATCTGTGAGGAAATCCTCCGCAAGGATCCGTCGAACGGCGCCGCCCAGACGCTGCTCGAGACCGCCAAGACCGCGGGCCGGCAGGCCGAAATTGACCGCGCGGTGAAGGAGCGCCGCCAGGAGACCGATCGGCACTGGCAGGAGACCGAGGCCTACTGCGTGCCCTACACGCTCGTGCGGCCCTACATTCCGCGCGAGAAGTTCGAGGAAGTGCGCGCCCGCAAGGCCGAGACCTCGATTGGCCAGGAGATCGTGGAGCAGGAGTGGGAGCGCCGCATCAAGGAGGCCCTCAATAAGAAGGTGACCTTCGACTTCGTGGAGACCCCGCTCCAGGACGTGGTGAACTTCCTCAGCAGCCTGGTGGACGTGACGATCGTGCTCGACACGGCGGCCGTGAAGGACGCGCCGAACGTGACCCTGCGCGTGAACGAGATGCGGCTCCAGTCGGCCCTGAACTGGATCCTCAAGCTCGTGGCCCTCAAGTACACGCTCAAGGACGAAGCCGTCTTCATCTCCAAGGCCGAGGCCATCATGGAGAAGGCCGTCCTCCGCATGTACGATGTCACCGATCTCACCATTGACATCAAGAACTTCCAGGGCCGGCAGCAGGCCCTCGCCAGCGACAGCGGCTATGCCTCCACCGGCAGCAGCTTCGGGGGCGGCGGCGGCGGCGAAATGGCCCAGGAGTTCTTCGGCGGCGACGAGGAGAACAAAGAAGAAGAGAAACTCACAGGCGAGAGCCTCGTGGAGTTCATCAAGAAGACCATCGCCCCCGGCACGTGGTCCGACGACGTGGTCGGTGGCGGCAAGGAGTTCTAGGGAAGAGGAGCGACACAAGCCGACGAGCCCGGCCGCGTGCCCCTGGCCCGTTGGCCGGGCTTGTTCATGTTCGGCGCGGGGTACTGCTTCGGCCACGAATCTGTCTGCCTTCTCCTGCGTAGCGCCCAGCGTCTCGCTTGTCCAAAACCACCGCGAGCCGGACGCCTGCGGCTACGTCAGAAGCCTTGACCGACGCAGCGTGGCTCTTGACACAGCGGACTGATGCACGGCCGGGGCAGTCAGCGTGCGCGTCTCGCCGCTTCGCCCGGGCTCGCCGAGCCGGCGCGGCTTGGGCGTCTGGCGACACAAGGCGGCCCAGAATGCCGAACCTGCCATTTCGACCGCCGCCGGGAGTGCACCCCACGTTGCGCGAGCGCCGTGTGGCGCAACGCGCGCAGCGCGAGGAGCCGGCGGAGCGCGCCGCCGGTGGGCTCCGGCGCGTGCCGTGGTTTCTGCTCTCCTGCCTGATCCACGCCTGCCTCCTGGTGCTCACCGCGCTGATCTTCGGCAGCCGCCCGGTGCCCGTGGCCGAGGTCTCGGGCCACGTGTTCGAGGTGGGCCTGCTCGCCGAGCGGCCGAGCCCGGCCGAGGTGCCCAAGCCCCGCGAACCGGAGCGGCCGCCCATCAAGGTGGAGGAGCCCCCGCCCCCGCCCTCGAAGGCGGAGCCAGAGGAGCAACCCCCGCCCGTTGCGCCTCCGCCGGCGGCGCCCGAGCCGGCCCGCCGCGACGAGCCCGCGGCCGCCCAGGCCACCCCCGTGCTCGAAGTGGCCGGCGGTCCAGCCCCCGCGCGCGATGTCTTCGCATCCAGAGGCCCCAGCGCGCGGGAGACCGCGGTCAGGCAATGGGGAGGGAGTGCCGCCTCGGAGCGCGCAGTGGACGCGGCGCTCGAATGGCTCCGCGTCCATCAGGAGCCCGATGGCAGGTGGAACGACGGCGACCCGCAGCTCAAGCTGGCCCCTGGGCTGTCGGGGCTGGCCGTGTTGGCGTTCCTGGGCAAGGGGCACACCCACACCGACGAGGGGCGATACCGCGACACGGTGGCCCACGGCCTTCGCTATCTGCTCAGCATACAGACCCCCGAGGGGCGCTTCGGCGAACCCTACCTGGTGGGCGCCGAGAAGAACAACAGGTACCTCATGTACCACCAGGGCATCGCCACCATGGCCCTGGCTGAGGCCTATGCGATGACGCGCGACCCCGCGCTACGCGAGCCCGTGCGGCGCGCCGTCGCGTTCATCCAGCGGGCGCAGCAGGACGCAGGAGGGTGGGACTACGGCGACGCGCCCACGGGCCGCAACGACACGTCGGTGACCGGCTGGCAGGTCATGGCCCTCAAGTCGGCCCACGCCGCGGGTATCGAGGTGGGGTGGGAGACGCTGTTCGGCATCATGCGCCACCTCCACCTCAACACCAGCGCCGCCGGCGAGGTGATCTACGCGAACCGCGAGCCCGGCCCGTGGCGGCGGGGGCCGGGCATGGTGGCCGTCGGCCTCTTCTCGTACCTCGCGCTGGGCTGGCCGCGGGACTGCGCCCTCGCACAGCAGCAGGCCGACCTCCTCTTGGCCAACTTGCCCGACTGGGCCGACATGAACCGAAACGACCCCCGCGACCCCGCGGATTGCCTCCACACGATGTACTACTGGTACTATGGCACGCTCGCCCTCTTCCAGATGGGCGGGCACTGGTGGACCCGATGGAACGCGCACCTGCGCGACCTGCTCATCGCCCGGCAGTGCTCCGACGGCGACAGGAAAGGAAGCTGGGACCCTCCCGACCGAGGCTTCGATGCCGCCGGAGGCCGAGTTTACACGACCGCGCTCAACGCGCTCACCCTGGAGGTCTACTATCGCTATCTCCCGTTCTACCGCGAAGGGGCCCTCGACGCCCTGGACGTGCTGGAGAAGGCGACGCGAGTGCGCAGCTCCGACGCCACCCGCCGCCGGGCGCTCCTGCTGCTCGGCTCGTTCAACACCCCGAGAGCCCAGGACCTGCTGGTGGGCGCGCTCGACGACCCCGACCCCGCCACCCGGGCGACGGCCCAACGCGTCCTGGTCGATCAGAAATGCGAACGCGTGGTGCCCGACCTGCTGCGCCAACTGGAGAGCGTGAGCGCCCTGGCCAGGATGCAGGCCGTATCGAGCCTCACGCGGTTCGGCGACAAGCGGTTTGTCCCCCACCTGATCAAGGCCCTGCGCGACCCGGAGAGAGTCGTGCGGGACCGCGCGATCCAGGGCCTGCGGAAGCTGACCGGCGAGGGCTTCGGGTTCCTCGCCGACGCCTCGGCGCAGAACCGCGAAGAGGCGGTGCAACTCTGGGAGCGTTGGTGGCGTGGCGAAGTGGCGCAACCGCCGCCCGGCGGCATCCGCGGCCGCGTGCTGGTGGTGGACGAGCAGGCCCCGAACGTGGTGGTGCTGGACGTGGGCGGCGACGCCGCGGTGCACCGGGGACAGCGCTTCGAGGTGCGGCGCGATGGCAAGGTGATCGCGGTGCTACAGGCCGAGAAGGTCGAGCCCACCCTCACCATGGCCCGCGTCCTCGAGCGACGCGGCGAGCCGCTGCGCGAGGGGGACGCCATCCAGTCGGTTGCCGAATCCCCTGTGGCGGGTGCCGGCGGCGACCAGTGAGCGCCCCAGGCCCCGGGAATAAGCCGGCCCCTGCTACTTGCCTGGTCTCCGTGGGGGAGGAGCACGAAGACCGTGGGGCGGCGAAGTCACAGGGGCCGACAGGGATTGGACCCTCACCTATACAAATGCTAGCGCCCGGCGCACGACATGTCAAGAGGAAAATCCAACTCCTCTGGGTTTGGCGCTCCTGACGTGGCCGCCATTGGGCAGCGTGGGGCCGGTGCCGCGGCGCCAGCGAGGGCCATCCCATAACCCTCAATGCCCCAATGCCTTACGCTCTCCGGCCATTCCCGCTCACATACTTGCTCATCGCGCAGATGAGCGAGTATGGCCGGAGCCGCGAGAATCGCCCATTCTCGCCCATCTACCCATGCTGTATCACTTTCCCCCTCACAGGGCTGATACAGCATGGACAGGCTCCTAGGATCGCCAGACCCTGAAGAGGCCAGCACTCCGAATCCGCCCGGGCGTCAGGTGGCTTGCGGCGAGGCGCCCTGGTCGTGGAACGCGGCGTGGATGATGGCCGCCTGCCTGGCCGAGATTCCCGGAACTTCGGCCAGTTCCCGCGGCGAGGCGGCGCGGATGGCCCGCACGCTGCCGAAATGGGCGACGAGTGCCCTCTTGCGGGCCGGGCCAACGCCCGGGATACGGTCCAGGACAGAGCCCAGGAAGGGCCGACGCCGAAGCTTGCGGTGGTAGGCGATGGCGAAGCGGTGGGCCTCGTCGCGGATGCGCTCGAGGAGGTGCAATTCCGCGGCATCGCGGGGCAGGACGATGGGCTCGGCGCGCCCCGGCACGAACACCCGCTCGTCGGTGGGCATCGGCGCGCGCCCGGCGCGCGAGGCGGGCCGCCTGTCGCGGCCCTTGGCGAGGGCGACGACGTCCACGCCGCCCACTGCCAGGTCGGCCATCACGGACTGCGCGACCGCGAGCTGCCCCTTTCCGCCGTCCACGATGATCAGGTCGGGCAGGTCCTGCTCGGCCACGCCGCGCTGGAGCCGGCGGAGCAGGACCTCGCGCATCATGGCATAGTCGTCGGCGCCCTGGACCGTCTTGATGCGGTACCGGCGATAGCGTGCCTTGTTGGGAGCGCCGTCGTCGAAGGTCACCTGCGAGCCCACGGCCTCGGCGCCTCCGATGTTCGAGATGTCGTAACACTCCATGCGGTGGGGGAGCTGGGCGAGGCCGAGGGCGGCCTGGAGCCCCTGGAGGAGACGCGAGCGGTCGCGCTCCGTGGCGTGCGCGGCCCGGAACGCGCTCTCGGCGTTGCGCATGGCCATGGCCACCAGGCGCGCCTTCTCGCCGCGCTGCGGGCAGTGGACCAGCACCGCGCCGCCGCGGCGGTCGGCGAGCCAGTCGGCGAGCGCCGGAGCGCCGGCCAGAACAACGGGAACCAGCACCTCGGGCGGGATGAAGCGGTTCGCGGCGTAGAAGCGCTGGAGGAACTCGGCGAAGGCATGAGCGGCGTCGTGGCCGCGCGTGGCGACGGCGTAGGTGGGCACGTCCTCGAGCCGGCCGCGGCGGACGAGAAGGGCCTGGACGAGCATCGCCTCGCCCTCCTGGTGGAAGCCGAAGACGTCCCGGTCAACGCGCGGAGAACCTGCGAGCGACTGGGCCTCGATCGTGCGTTGCACGGCGGCGAGCTGGTCGCGGTACCTGGCCGCGAGCTCGTACTCCTGCGCGGCCGCGGCCTGGCGCATCTTGGCGGCGAGGCGTTCCGCCAGCTCCTGGTTCCTGCCGCGAAGGAACATCTCCACCTCATCGAGCAGTTGCCCGTACGCGGCGGCGTCCACATACCCCACGCAGGGCGCCACGCAGCGGCCGATCTCGTGATAGAGGCAGGGCCGGGTGCGGCTCCGGAACACGGCCTCGGGGCACTTGCGGATGGGGAACACGGTGTTCACGATCCGCAAGGTCTCGCGCACCGCCGCCGCGGAGGCATAGGGGCCGAAATACGAGGCCCCGTCCTCCTGATACCGCCGCACCGTCTCCAGGCGTGGGAAGGGGTGGCGGCGGTCCAGGCGGATGCTGAGGAACGTCTTGTCGTCCTTGAGCTGGATGTTGAAGCGAGGCTTGAACTGCTTGATCAGGTTGTTCTCGAGGAGCAGCGCCTCCTTCTCGCTGGCGACCAACACCCAATCGAGGTCCGCCACCCTCGGCACCATGTGCTCGACGAAGACCCGATCGTCGCCCGACGCCTGGAAGTAGGACCGCACCCTGGCCCGGAGGTTCACGGCCTTGCCCACGTAGATCACCTTGCTGTGGCAGTCCTTCATCAGGTACACGCCGCAGGCCTCGGGCAGGACGGCGAGCTTCTCCTGGACCCTGGTCGGGAGCGACATGGCGCATTGCTCCTGTCGGGGGCGGGTGGTATGATGGGACCCCCGCGCGTCACCCTCATTATACTCCGGGTGGCGCCCTTCGCCCAAGAGGGGATGGCTGTGTCGCGCGCGACCGGCAGAGGCTGGCCCCGGACAGTGCTGATGGTGGCGAGCCACGCGCTGAGCGATTTCTATGCGACGATCTTCACGCCGCTGGTCGAGACGTTCCGGGCCGGCCTGGGCCTCAGCGTGGTGGGCGTGTCGGTGATCGGGGCGCTCCTGGGTATCTTCGGCTCCATGATGCAGCCCCTGATGGGCGTCTGGAGCGACCGGGCCGACCGCGGCCGTCTGGCGGCGGCAGGGCTGCTCGTGTCGGCGGTGTTCTTCGGCCTGATCGGCCTGGCGCCGAACGTGGCGGCCCTCGCCTTGCTGCTCGCGGCCGGCGCACTTGGGGTGGCCATGTTCCATCCCAGCGCGGCCGTGTTGACGGTGCGCGACGAGCGGCGGCGGAGCATGGCCATGGGGCTGTTCATGACGGGCGGGGGGGTGGGGCTGGCCCTGGCCCCCTGGGTGGCCACGCGCATCGTGGGGCACCTGGGCCTCGCCTGGCTGTGGCTGATCGCGCTGCCCGGCGCCGGCGTGGCGGCCTGGCTGTATCTGGCCATGCGCGACGACGCCCGCGGGACGGCGGCGGGGCGCTGGATGAACTGGCGCGCCCTGTTTGCGGCCGGCACGGGCGCCGCCTGGGCGCTCTTCGCGATGGCGCTGGCCCGGTCGCTCGCGATCACCGCCTTCGCCTTCTACGCCTCGGTGCTCGGCAAGGAGCGCGGCTGGGGCCTCGCCGCCTCCGGCGATGCGCTCTCGTGGTTCCTCGGGTGCGGGGTCGTCGGCAGCCTGGCCGGCGGGCATCTGGCCGACCGGACCGATCGCCGGCTCCTGATGGCCGCCTCGTGCCTCTTGGCCGCGCCGTTCTTCTTCGTGTACGCGTCGTCGCGGGGAGCCCTCTCGGTTCCTGCATTCGCGATGGCCGGCCTGGTGTACGCCGTCGCGAACCCCGTCAATGTGGCGTTCGCCCAGGAGCTCTACCCCCGGAACGCGAGCCTGATGAGCGGCGTGATGATGGGGATGGCGTGGGGCGTGGCGAACCTGCTGCTGATGGCCGTGGGGGCGGCAGCAGAGGCCTGGGGCGTGGAGCGCGCGCTCCAGGGCGTGTCGGTGCTCGCGGGGGGGGCCGCCGTGTTCCTGGCGTTCGTGCCGGCCCGAGCGGCCGGCGCCAGCGGGTAGCCGCACAGGGGAGGGCTCGGGCCGGCCTCAGGCGGGATTCCCGCCCGTCTCGAGCTGCTCTTCGGTGAAGAGCTCGGGTTGGCAGATGATGCTCATGTCCACGAGCTGGCGGATCACGCGGCGGGTGAGCGCCCGGCTGTCGGTGTAGAAGCCCACGTAACGCGGGTGCTTGCCCACGGCGGGCAGTTCCTCGGCCAGGAGCGTCATGTGGATGTCGCGGCTGATGTTCACGGTGATCCAGTTGTTCGCCAGGCGGCGCGCGTCGTCGGCGATGACGTGCACGTTCCGCGCCCAGGGCTCGATGGCCAGATCGGGCACCCCGATGACGTAGATGGTGCGGGCCACCGCGGCCAGCTTGTGGTAGTGGTCCAGGTGAGGCTCCAGCAGGCTCAGGCGGCGGAACACCGAGTAGAGCGTGCAGCGGCCCACGTCTGCGAAGCAGGCGTTCTCGATGCACCGGCTCATGAAGTTCAGCGTCGCTTCCGAGCTCGTGAAGTGGTACTCGCCGTTGAGCAGGTCGCCGTCGAGCCGCCCGAAGAGCGGGGCCGGGTCCCGATGATCGCGCAGTTGCTGGATGTCGAGAATCAGGTCGTGGAACGGGCTGACGGGCTCGGACACTCGCCATCACTCCTACCCAAGCGCGGCAAAGTCTAGCATTTGGGCATTTGCCTGTCAAGGTTGCTCACTCACGCCGTTTCTGGTATAAGAGGAAACAGGCCCAATGGAGTGATGGGTATGGGAATGACGATTACCGAGAAGATCATCGCCGCTCACGTGGGCAAGGACGTGGTGCGCCCCGGGGAGTTCCATTTCGTGCCGGTGGACGTGGTGATGGCGAACGACATCACGGCCCCCCTGGCCATCGAGTGCTTCGAGCGCACGGGGGCGACGCGGGTGTTCGACCCCGAGCGCATCATCCTGATCCCCGACCACTATGTGCCGAACAAGGACATCAAGGCCGCCGAGCAGGCGAAGGTCCTCCGCGCCTTCGCCCGCCAGCACAAGCTGCCCTTCTACTACGAGGTCGGCCGCGCCTGCGTGTGCCACAGCCTGGTGCCCGACGAGGGGCACTGCGTGGCGGGCGACGTGATGGTGGGGGCCGACTCGCACTCGTGCACCAACGGCGCCCTCGGCGCCTTCGCCACGGGCATGGGCTCGACCGACGTGGGCGTCATCTTCGCCCTCGGCCAGACGTGGCTCAAGGTGCCCCAGAGCCTCAAGTTCGTCTACCACGGCCAGCCGCGGAACCCGTGGGTGGGCGGCAAGGACTACATTCTCGCCACGATCGGCCGCATCGGCGTGGCGGGCGCGCTCTACTGCGCCATGGAGTTCACGGGCGAGGCCATCGAGGCCCTGCCCATGCACGGGCGCCTCACGATGTGCAACATGGCCATCGAGGCCGGCGGCAAGAGCGGCATCATCGCCTTCGACGACAAGACCGCCGCCTTCCTCGAAGGCCGCGCCCGCCGGCCCCCGCGCGTCTACGCCAGCGACCCCGACGCAGCCTACCGCGAGACGCACGAGTTCGACGTCACGAGCCTCGAGCCCCAGGTGGCCTGCCCCCACCTGCCGAGCAACGTGAAGCCCGTGAGCGAGCTGCGCCACGTGCGGATTGACCAGGCCTTCATCGGCTCGTGCACCAACGGCCGGTACGAGGACATCGCCCAGGCGGCCGCGGTGATCAAGGGACGCAAAGTGCACCGCGACGTGCGGCTCATCGTCATCCCGTCGTCGCTCGAGGGCTATCGCCGCTGCATCGCCGAGGGGCTGGACGAGGTGTTCGTGGAGGCGGGCGGCGTGTTCTCGACGCCCACGTGCGGCCCGTGCCTGGGCGGCCACATGGGCGTGCTGGCCGCGGGCGAAACCTGCGTCTCGACCACCAACCGCAACTTCGAGGGGCGCATGGGCCACCTCAAGAGCTTCGTCTACCTGGCGAATCCCGCGGTCGCCGCGGCCTCGGCCGTCCTCGGCCGCATCGGCTCGCCCGACGAACTGTGACATTCTCGATTGCCGATTTCCGATTGCCGATTGAGAAGAGCGAAGACCAATGGGCAGAGCGTTCAGGTTCGGCGATGACGTGAACACGGATGCGATCATCCCCGCTCCGTATCTCGTGACCACGGACCCCAAGGAGCTGGGCTCGCACGCGATGGAGGGCAGCGACCAGCCCGACTTTGCGAAGAGGGTGAGGCCGGGCGACGTGGTGGTGGCGGGCGAGAACTTCGGCTGCGGCTCGTCGCGCGAGCACGCCCCGGTCGCCCTCACGGGCGCGGGCGTGGCGTGCGTCGTCGCCAAGAGCTTCGCCCGCATCTTCTTCCGCAACGCCATCAACATCGGCCTCCCGCTGCTCGAGTGCCCCGAGGCGGCCGAAGCCATCGCCGCCGGCGACGAGGTGGAGGCCGACCTCGCGAGCGGCATCATCCGCGACCTCACGACCGGCCGCACCTTCCGCGCCGAGCCCATGCCCGACTTCATGCGGGCCATCTTCGATGCCGGCGGCCTGGTCGAGTTTGCCAAACGACGCCTCCGGAGTAAATAGGGAAGACACGCCATGCCGATCTACGACTACCAGTGCGACGCCTGCGGCCACGCCTTCGAGCGACAGCAGCGGATGAGCGAGGCACCTGTGAAGAAGTGCCCCGAGTGCGGCCGGCCCGTGCGGCGGGTGATCGGCGCCGTGGCCGGCATCGTACGCGGGGCCTCGACGCCCTGCGCCCGCGACGCCAGCCCCTGCCAGGAACTCGGCCGCTGCAACAAGCGCTCGTGCTCCATGCTCGAGGGCTGACCTCCCGCGGGTTCGAACCCGCGGGGAGGCCCAGCCTCGGAGGCCACGTGCGATGTGGCGAACAAGCCTAGCCTGCATCCTCCTGGCCGCCTCGCTTCGCGCGGCGCAGCCGACCCGCGAGCAGGTGGAGGCCGACTGGGCGAAGCAGGACGACTGCCGCCTCGCCGAAATCCTCAGGCCCGATCTCCTGCCCTTCCTCGCCGCCAAGCCCGGCCAGGCGGACCTGCCGCGCCTCGCCGTGCCCAGGTGCAGCGCGCCTCCCAAGCTGGACGGCGATCTGAGCGACCCATGCTGGGCCTCCGCCGCGCACGTGCCCGGCGCCGAACGGTTCCTCCTCTGTCACGATGGCCAACGCCTCTTCCTTGCCGCGTCCGTGCCCGCCTCGGCGCCTGCCTCTGACCCGACCGCTGAGGACGCCGCCGGCGCCGTGGACGGCGTGAAGGACGGCAAGTATGCGTTCCACACGGGTCAGGAGCCGAATCCCTGGTGGCAGGTGGACCTCGGCTCGCCCGTGGCCGTCGCCCGCATCGTGGTCTGGAACCGCCTCGACTACCAACCCGGCCTTCACAACGCGGACAACCTGCTGGTTCTGACCTCCGACGACGGCCAGAAGTGGACCCTTCGCCACGACAACAAAGGCAATCATTTCGGCGGCCTCGGCAGCAAGGAGCCGCCGCTCGAGGTGAAGCTTGAGGGCGTCAGGGCACGGTTCATCCGCCTTCAGATCAGGAGCGACGCGCCCATCTACTTCCATCTCGACGAGGTCGAGGTCTACGGCCCCGACGACGCGGCGAAGAACCTCGCGCTCAAGCGGCCTGCGAGCCAGAGCAGCCTGAGCCAGTGGTCGCGCGGCGCGAAGCAGGCAGGCTTCGCCGGCCTGTGCGCGGTGGGCAAGCACCGGGTCACGCTGGCCGGCGACGCCGTGGCGCTGAACGGCGCGCCCGTGCCCGCGGGGCAGGGGAGTGTCGCGCGAAGGGACGGCGCGGCCTCGGTCGAACTCGCCGTGCCCCTCTCCGAGGCGGGGGGCACGTTCGCCCACGCAGGCGGACAGGTGGCGCTGGTTGTCGGCGGCGACTGGCAGCTTGTCTGGCACGAACTGCCCCACCTCGGCTTCGGCAGGAACCGCGTCCACATCGAAATCCGTTCCGCCGCGCCGCTCACCCCGCCGGTCGAGGTCACCGCTGAAGTGCTCGTCCTCGAGCGTGACCAGCTTCAGCGCCGAACCTTCCTGAGCCGCAAGCTCGACGGCCCGTGGGCGGGCCCCGTGGAGTTCGAGGTCGCGAGCGAAGGCCCCGCCGCCATCGTCCTCACCGCGAGCCAGGCCGGCATCCGCCTCCACGAAGGCAAGGCTTTCTTCGTCCACCCAGTCAAGGAAGTCCTTGCCCGCACCCAGCGGCTCCTGGCCGATTCCGGCGCCGCTGCGCCTTCAGGCCTGGCCGAGGTCCACACGCGCGCCGAGGCCCTCGCCGCCCAGGAGAGGGAGAAGGGCTGCGACCCCGCCGCGCGCCTCGCTCTCTATCGCGAGGCCCGATGGCTCGCCCGCGAGGCCGCGATGAGGTCCGCACTCGACTTCGACAAGCTGCTGTTCATCAAGCGCTTCACCCAGGAGAGCTACCCCGATGTGTGCCTGAACCACATGCCCTGGGTCTCGCGGCCCGGCGGCGACATCTGCGTCCTCGACCTCAAGACCGGCGAGGTGCGGAACCTGCTCAACGGCCGGCTCGGGCCGGGACACGTCCACGGCATGGACCTCTGGTATGGCGGCGACCGCGTGGTGTTCGGCTACGCCAAGGCCAGGAGCGACCAGCCGCCGCCAGGCTGGCTCAACCGCGCGACCAGCTTCGACCTCCGCCGCTCCGAGGAGCCGACCCACATTTTCGAGATCGGCATTGACGGCACGGGCCTCCGCCAGCTCACCCAGGGCGAGTGGAGCGACCTCGACCCCTGCTATCTGCCCAGCGGCGACATCGTCTTCGTCTCCGAGCGCTGCGGCTACTCGCTCCAGTGCAACGAACTGGACAAGGACGAGACCTCGTGCAACCTCTACGTGATGCGGCCCGACGGCTCGGGCATCCGCCGCCTCACCGTGACCAAGGACGGCGATTACCTGCCCCACGTGCTCGCCGACGGCACGATCGGCTACACCCGCTGGGAATACCACGAGCGCGGCTGGGCGCACATTCAGTCGCTCTGGTACGTGCGGCCCGACGGCACGGGGGCCGACGCGCTGTTCAAGCAGCACTTCAATGAGCCGTGGGCCGTCGAGGAATGCCGCTCGGTCCCCGGCTCGCACAAGCTCGTGGGCATCGCCACGGGGCATCACACGCTGCCCGCCGGCCCCGTCATCCTCATCGAGCCGCAGGCCGGCATGAACGACCCGAATGGCATTCACATCGTCACCCCGGGCGTGCGGCCGCCAGAGGGCGGCATGTCGGGCAATCCTGTGCCGGGGGGCGGGGTGCGCGGCGTGGGCGGCCTCTACATGACCCCCTGGCCCCTCTCCGAGGCCCACTTCCTCGCGTCGTACACCTACGGCAAGGAGACGGATGCCACGGGCTACGCGCTCTATCTGATCGGGGTGGATGGCACGAAGGAACTGGTCTACCGCGACCCGGCGATCTCGTGCTCGATCCCGATTCCGCTGCGGCCGCGCCAGAAGCCGCCGATCCTGCCCGACAACACGGACCCCGCGAAGCCCTACGCCGTGTGCGCCGTGAACGACGTGGCCCTGGGCGTGGACGGCGTGGACCCCACAGCCATTCGCTACATCCGCATCGCCGAGCCGCTCGGCTGGCCCTACTGCAACACCTATGGCGGGCAGCGCTACGAGCCCGACGTGAAGGGCGTGATGATCAACTGGAACCCCGTGCGCATCCTGGGCACCGTGCCGGTCGAGAGCGACGGCTCGGCCTTCTTCCAGGTGCCGGTGGACACGGCGGTCTACTTCCAGCTCCTCGACGAGAATCACATGGAGCTGCGGCGGATGCGCTCGTTCATCAGCTTCCAGAGCGGCGAGCAGCGCTCGTGCACGGGCTGCCACCACACCTGGGAGAAGGCGCCGCCGCCCACACCCACGCCGCTCGCCATGCGCCGCGACCCTGTAGTGCCCACCCCGCCGCCATGGGGCGCCGACAAGCCGATCAGCTTCCTGCGCGATGTGCAGCCCGTCTTCGACCGACACTGCGTCGCCTGCCACGCCGGGCTCAAGCCCGCGGGCGGCCTCGACTTCTCGGGCGGCCTCACCCCCCGCCACAACCGCGCCTACGACACCATTCTCGCCGCCAAGCTGATCTCACGCTCCAACGTGGGCGACGACGCCAAGGTCACGCCGCCCCTGGCCTTCGGCTCCCACAAGAGCCACCTCATCGCCGTCCTGCGCAGGGCCCCGCACACCGAACGCGTGAAACTGCCGCAGGACGACTGGCTGCGTCTGGTCACCTGGATTGACGCCAACGGCCCGTACCACGATGGCTTCATCAACAAGCGCCAGCCCGAACCGCCGTACGACCTGGCGGCCGACCGCACACTGGCCGACCAGATCGCCACGGTCCACGCGAAGCGCTGCGGCGCCTGCCACGCACCCGCCCAGGTGTCGCGCCTCGACTGGGTGGCGCTCCGCCAGCCCGCCGCCAGCCTCTTCCTCACCGCGCCCCTGGCCAGGGAGGCCGGCGGAACCGCGAAGTGCAAGGACGCGGTGTACCGCGACACGAGCGACCCCGACTACAAGGCGGTGCGCGAACTCGTCGAAGCGGCGGCGCGCCGGGCCTGGGCGCTCCCGCGCCGCGACCTCAGGGCATTGCAGGCGCAAGAGGCGCATGCCGCGCGCCCCGCTCCCTGAGGCGTGCCGGCGAGGAGGGGCCGGCGCCCGCTCTGGCTGTGCCGCTTGACTTTTGGTGCCAAATCCCCAGAATACACCCAAAGCCAGCCCCGACTTCACACAGGAGGTGAGAGCCTTGGCGGACGAAACGAAGGTGCTGCTCAGCGAAAAGGACATGCCCACGGCATGGTATAACATCATGGCGGACGCGCCCGAGTCGCCAGCGCCCCCCCTGAACCCCGCCACGAAGCAGCCCATTGACCCCTCCGCGCTCGCCCGCATCTTCCCGATGGGTCTCATCGAGCAAGAGGCGAGCCCGAAGCGGTGGATTGACATCCCCGGCGAGGTGCTCGACATCTACCGCCTGTGGCGGCCCTCGCCCCTGCACCGGGCCCGGCGCCTCGAGAAGGCCCTGAACACCCCCGCCCGCATCTACTTCAAGAACGAAAGCGTGAGCCCGGCCGGCAGCCACAAGCCCAACACCGCCGTAGCCCAGGCCTACTACAACAAGAAAGAAGGCATCCGCCGCCTCTCGACCGAGACCGGCGCCGGCCAGTGGGGCAGCGCGCTCTCGTTCGCCTGCAACCTCTTCGGCCTCGAGTGCCTCGTCTACATGGTGAAGATCAGCTACGAGCAGAAGCCCTACCGCAAGCTGATGATGCAGACCTGGGGCGCGACGATCTTCCCCAGCCCCAGCAACACCACGAACGCCGGCCGCGCCATTCTCGCGGCGGACCCCGACTGCCCCGGCAGCCTGGGCATGGCCATCAGTGAGGCCATCGAGGTGGCCGCCACCAACGACGACACGAATTACTCGCTCGGCAGCGTGCTCAACCACGTGCTGCTGCATCAGACCGTCGTCGGCCTCGAGACCAAGAAGCAGCTCGAACGGGCAGGCGACTCTGCGGACATCCTGATCGGCTGCGTGGGCGGGGGCAGCAACTTCGCCGGCCTCGCCTTCCCCTTCTACCCCGACAAGGCCGCGGGCAAGGCGATCCGCATGGTGGCCGTCGAGCCCAAGGCCTGCCCCACCATCACGCGCGGCAGCTACCGCTACGACTTCGGCGACACGGCCAAAACCACGCCGCTGCTCAAGATGCACACGCTCGGCCACGGCTTCGTGCCGCCCAGAATCCACGCCGGCGGCCTGCGCTACCACGGCATGGCGCCGCTCGTGAGCCTCATGGTCAAGGCCAAGCAGGTCGAGGCCGTCGCCGTCCACCAGAACGCCGCCTTCGATGCCGCCGTGCTCTTCGCGCGCACCGAGGGCATCATCCCCGCCCCCGAGACATCGCACGCGATCCGCGTGGCCATTGACGAGGCCATTCGGTGCCGAGAGGCCGGCCAGTCGAAGGCCATCGTGTTCAACTTCAGCGGGCACGGCCACTTCGACCTCGCGTCCTACGAGCAGTACTTCGCCAAGAAGCTCGAGGACTTCGAGTACCCCGAGCACGAAATCGAGGAGGCGATGAAGGACGTTCCCGTGGTCGAGTGACCCTTTCGGGGCGCGTCGGGCGGAGCCGCAACACTCTTGTGAGGGGGCGTGCAAGATGAAGCGGAGCATGGCGCTCAGGCTGTTGCTGGCGGCGGCGCTGGGGGCAGGGGCGGCGCGGCTCGCCATCGCGGGCGCGCCCAATGCCAGCCTGGCGGGGGCCACACGGGGCACGCTCGACATCGTGCTGCCATACTACCCCCCCTCGGCCCGGGCGCTCGGCCTCGGCCGCGCCACCGTGGCGCTCGAGGGGGTAGACTCCCACAACCCCGCCGCACTCGGCTTCTTCAAGGGCATTGACCTCTCCGCCAGCTATGGCAACCTGGACTTCCGCCGCGGCCCCGACCTCGATATCTACAACTCCAGCGTCGTCATCCCCACCCCGATGCTGGGCGGCTCCACGAAGCTCATGGGCTTCTACCTGCACACGCGGGACCGTGACCCCTCGAAGATGATGGGCGCCAACACCGAGCTCTGGGGCCAGCAGATCGGCATCGCCTCAGGCGTCCAGGTGCCCATTCCCGACGGCTTCGGCAAGCTGGCCCTCGGCTTCGCGGGCTACCCGAACGACCCGTCGGAAGTCACCCTGACCATGCCCGACGGCATGGGCGGCACGACCCGCGTGGCGCACGGCCGAGGCCAGTCGCAGATCGGCAGCATCCGCCTCGGCGCACTCTACAAGCCCACCGACGAGGCGTCCATCGGCGCCGAGTTCACCCACATCAAGGACAAGCTCCACGCCACCTACCTTGGCGTGCCCGGGCGCTTCGAGAGCAACTACCACGTCAACTTGCTCACCCTCGGCGCCGCCTACCGCGTTCTCAAGTCCACCACCCTCATGGTCCAGTACACCACGGGCGCAGCGCACGGGCAGGGAGTGGACGCCCATTACGCCATTGACAGCGCCGGCGTCGAACACCAGATCAAGGTCGCCAAAGACGTGACGATCTCGCTGCGCGGCGGCTGGTACGACAACGGCCCCACCTGTGGCGTGGGCACCACGCTGCCGGGCCAGTGCCGCATAGACTACGGCTACATGCACGACTATGGCGAAGGGGCCAAGAAGGCGTTCGGGCACGGCCCCCTGCACCTGTTCACGGTGGGCAAGACCTTCTGAGAGCGCGCGCGATGCAGCGCGGCGTGGGCGCGGCGGAGCAACCCTTGCCTGCTGCGCCCACTGCTTTGGGCGCGAGAGGCCATCCTGCGGTGGGGAGATGCCCGCCGCGCAGGCGGAGGGCTGTCAGAACTTCGCCGCGGGGTCCTCGCGGCGGCGCTCGAGTTCCTTCTTGTAGAAATCAGCCGCCGCCTTGAGCTCGGTTTCGTCGTCGCCTGTCGCGAGCTTCGCGGCGGCGAGGGCCGCCTCCACGGCAGTGGGCAGGTGCCCCATCTCATAGTGCACGCGCGCCAGGACGCCCAGCGCCTTGGCATCCTTGCGGCCCGAGGCCTCATAAGCCTTGCGGGCCAGGGCGAGCGCCTTGGGCAGGTCGCGCTGCGACAGGTCGGCCCCCGTGCTCAGCTCCAGGGCGGCCTCGAGCGGGTCGTCGCTCACGGCGCCGCCGCCCTCGGCGGCCAGCTTGGCCAGCACGTCGTCCAGCCCCGCCATCGGGTGCCCTTGCCAGGCCACCTTGCCCTTGCGGTCAATCACGAAAGCGTGCGGGATGCCCGATACGCCCTTCATGTAGACACCGCCCGTGGAGCCCGTGTCAATGCCCACATGGTACTTCATCGGCACAGTCTTCATGAAGTCGGTGACCGTGCTCTCCTGTTCCTGCGTGATGCCGCAGATGACCACGCCCTTCTTCTCATAGGTCTCGTGGAGCTTGTTGAGGTGGGGGATGGACTGACGGCAGGGCGGGCACCAGGTGGCCCAGAACTCGACGACCACGACTTTGCCCTTCGCGCTGGCGGCGGTGACGGGCGTGTTGGAAACCCACTTCTTGACGCTGATGGGGGGCATGGGGTCGCCCACGTCCAGCGCCTGGGCGACCGATGGGGCCAGCAGCGCTAGCATCACTGCGAGCACGACGCAACGCATCACACGAGGCATCATCTGACGAGCCCTCCTTTGAGCGGGTCATAGGACTCTCCAGCCCTTCCCACTCATATAGCACTTCCGGGGGCGGAGATCAATCGGATTCGTGCGAGTCGGACGAGTCTAACCGGCCTGATGGGTCGGACCGGGCCGACCGATCACCGAAGCCGCACCAGTTGCCCCGTCCTGCCGGATTCGTAGATTGCCCAGAGAAGGTCGGAGATTCTCCTGCCCTCCCGGCCGTCGAGGGCAAAGCGACGGCCCGCGAGCAGGCACCCCACAAAGTCGCGCAGGATGCGCTCGTGGCCGGGGCCGTAGCGCCCGCGCTCGTCGGGCGTCTCGCGCAACTCGTCAATGGCCGTGACTGCCGCGCGGTCCGGCGCGCCGTCGGCGAAGTCCCACTCGACGATGCGGTTGTTGAGCAGCACGGCCTTGCCGTGGGTGCCCGTGACCTCGAGGCGCTGGGACCAGAAGGTGTGGGCCGCCGTGGTTGCCACGACGGTGCCCAGGGCGCCGCTGGCGAACTCGATGGCCGCGGCCGCCGTGTCCTCGACCTCGATGGCATGCACGAGCGTGGCCATCCTCGCCTGCACCGAGGCCGCCGGCCCCATCAGCCAGAGCATCAGGTCCATGGTGTGAATGGCCTGGGTGGTGAGCGCGCCCCCGCCCTCGGTGGCCCAGCGGCCGTGCCAGTCGCCAGGGGCGTAGTAGTCGGGCGACTTGCGGTTCTGGAACGTAATGCCCGCCTGGAGGAGGCGCCCGAAGCGCCCGTGGTCCACGGCCTTGCGGAGCGCCCGCGAGGCCAGGTTATAGCGGTTCTGGTAGCAGACGCCCAGGCGCACGCCCGCGCGGTCGCAGGCGGCGATGATGCGGTCGGCGTCGGCGGGCGTCGTGGCGATGGGCTTCTCGCAGAAGACGTGGATGCCCGCCTCCGCGGCTGCGATGGCCGCGTCCGCATGGAGGTGATGGGGCAGGCAGAGCGACACCGCGTCGACTCCCCCGGAACAGAACAGATCGCGATAGTCGGTCGCGTAGCGCCCGGCTCCGAAGCGCTCGGCGGCGGCGCGTGCACGCTCCTCCACGATGTCGCACGTGGCGGCCAGGCGCACCTCGGGCATGGCCGCCAGGGCAGCGAGATGCAGGGGGGCTATGCGCCCGCACCCTACCACGGCGTAACGAAGAGGCCTGTTCAGGGGAGAGTCCTCCGAGCAATTGCCCATGTCTCACTCAGTTCTAAGGTTATAGCCGACGCGACTGGTGAAGTCAAGCTCCGGCCCGCGATCGCCTTACCCGTCCGCGAGCGGGGGCTGGCCGGCATGCCGAACGGCCCGTATCCAATGGCGTGGTTAACCTTGCTACGACAAGGCCACCTTCCCCGCCCCCGGCCGCAGGAAGGTGTCATCCTGAGGGTAGGTCGCAGAATCTCTGGACTCATCAGGGTTTGGCGATCCTCAATGTAGCCGCCAGTAAGGAGCGTGGGAGCGGTGCGGCGGCGCCGGCGGGGGCCGCATCATAACCCTCTATGCCCCAACGCCTTACGCCCTCCGGCCATTCCCGCCCCCATACTTGCTCATCGCGCGGATGAGCGAGTATGGCCGGAGCTGCGAGAATCGCCCATTCTCCCCCATCTACCCATGCTGTATCACTTCCCTCCTCACAGGGTTGATACAGCATGGACAGGCGGTGCCCGCCAGCCGCTCGGCAGAGCCCTCCCGAGGAACCGCCAGGCCCGCCAGGAACCGGCATGCTCAGGCCCTGCACCAGCTCAGTCGAGCCAGGATCGCCAGACCCTGAGGAGCCAATCTTCGGCTTGCGTCCGGGCACGGAGTCAAGCCACCGACTGCGGGCGCAACCCGCGAGAGACTCTTCGCTCCGCCCGCCGGAACGGGGGCTTCACTCGGAATGACATGGTGTCGTGGCTTATCTCCCGTGTGGACAAGAGGTTACGTCACGCACGCCAAGGGAATGTAGCATTGTCGTGCTAAACGCTTGGCATGATGTAGGTTACAGCTTGACATACCGCCCGGCTCAGACGGGGCAATGGTTCGCCTTGACCGCGACGTGCGCGAGGGCTATAATCCGCGGCGATTCTGCTTCGCAGTCTGAATACCTGGACGCCTGGTGCGTCCAACTAAGTGGGAAGACTGCATGAGTGCGGGCGCGAGCCATGTTTCGGACGAGGAACTGGTCGAGCGGTCTTTGGCAGGCGGTGGCGACGCTTTTGCGGTGCTCTACGAGCGGCACCGCGAGCGGGTGTTTCGCATCGCGTACCGCCTCGTCCGGAACCAGGCCGACGCCATGGATCTTTGCCAGGACGTGTTTGTGAAGGTCTTCGACGCCCTGCCGGCCTTCAAGGGGCAGGCGAAGTTCACCACCTGGCTCACCCGCGTGGCCTGGAACACGTGTGTGGACCACCTGCGCCAGGCGAAGGTGCGGCAGGCGGGCGAACTCGATGAGGGGGCGGTGAGCAGCGACCTGCGGGTGCCGGAACGCAGCGGCCCGCCGTCGCCCAGCGAGGGCCTCGAGCGCGAGGAATTGGGCGTGGCCATCGAGGCGGCGCTCGCGCAGCTCTCGCCCGAGCACCGCCAGGTGTTCCTGCTCCACGCCGCCGAGGGCCTGAAGTACGAGGAGATCGCCGAGGTGGCGGGATGCCCGATGGGCACCGTGATGTCCCGCCTGCACTACGCCCGGAAACGCCTGCGCGGCCTGCTACACTGGCTCGCAAAGGACTAGCGCGATGAACCGATGCCCGCCCGAGGAACGACTGGGGGCCTATGCGGACGGCGAGCTCGATGCCGCCGAGGCCGCGGCTGTCGAGGCTCATCTGGCCGCCTGCGACGCCTGCGCGCGCGAGGCCGCTGCCATTCGCGCGCTCGACCGCCTGGTGGCGGAGTTGCCGACGCCGGCCGTCTCGCCGGCCGAGTGGCGCAGCGCCTGGGCTGGCATCGCCGCCCGGATTGCGCCGGGCCATCGTGTCGCGCAACGCTCGCCGTGGCGGCGTGTGGCCGTGTTCGCGGCAGCGGCCGCCGCGTGCGTGGCCATCGCTGGAGGCGTTGTCGCCCTTCGACCGCGCCCAGCGGCCCGGCCGGCCGAACCCGCGCGGGAATGCATCGTCGAGGATATCGAGGCGGGCGCCGGCTTCGCCGCCTCCGTGTCGTACTCTGCCGACTCAGACGTCACGCTGATCACGGTCTGCCCCGTCTCCTCCTCGGAGGCCCCTGCGCATGCGCCGAACGGCAGTGCTCTCTAGAGTGGCCGCCGTGTGTTTCGCCGGCCTTGCGGCCTGCGGGCCCGTGGGGGGGGGCGAATCCGAGCCCGGGAGCAAACCCGAGATAGAGCTTCACGTGGTGGTCATCGAGGCGACCGGGCGGGCCGCCGGCCCCGAGTTCGACCCCCGCACTCCGCGCGACATCCGCAAGCAGCTCGAGGGCCTCAACCTCGCCTACGCGAAGTACACCCTCGTCAGCGACGAGCGCAAGGCCACACGCTTCGGCACCGAGGCCCTGTTCGCCCTTCCCGAGAAGGAGTCCCTGGCCATCAGGCCGAGCGCCGACGAGGCCCGCCCCGACCGCGTACGCTTGGGCTGCCGCGTGCTCGACGAGGGCCGCAAGCCAATCCTCGTGAGCCCGATGCGCGTCTCGTACGACAAGACCTTCTTCCTCCAGCGCCTCAAGGGCGCCACCGGCATCCTCATGGGCGTCTCGGCCCGTAAGGCGGGCGAGGCCCCGCCCAAGCCGTGAGGCCGTGGTGGCCCTGTTCGCTGCCCCGCGGGCTTTCCACCGGCACGGCCCGACGCGGCACGTCCCCTTCCGCGCTTGACGAGCGGAGGCAAACGGCCTAACATCCTGGACCGCAGGACACGCAGGCGGACGCTCACCACCCCTTGTCGAGGGCATAGGCGATGAACCGACGCAGATTTCTCACGAGGACGGCCGCGGGCCTGGGGGCCCTGGTGGTGCCCCGATGGTCCCTCGCCGCGCCGCCCAGCGAGCAGATCGTCACCGGCCACATCGGCGTCGGCGGCATGGGCAGCGGGCACGTGGACTGGTTCCTTGGCTCCCCGCAGGCGCGCGTCATCGCCATCTGCGACGTGGACGAGGCCAACGCCAGGAGAAACGTGCAGAAGGTCCACGACCGCTACAAGAACACCGAGTGCACGGGCTACCGCGACTTCCGCCAGGTGCTCGACCGCACGGACATTGACGCCATCTCGACCGCCACGCCCGACCACTGGCGCGCGATGATCGTCACCCACGCCTTCATGGCCGGCAAGGACGTCTATGCCGAGAAGCCCCTGTGCCACAACTACCTCGAGGCCCAGGCCATGCTGCGCCTCGGCGCCCGCTACAAGCGCGTCTACCAGCTCGGCACCCAGATCCACGCCGGCGAAAACTACCACCGCGTCGTGGAACTCGTCCGCTCCGGCATCCTCGGCAAAATCCACACCCTCCGCGTCTGGAGCAGCGGCGGGGTGGGGCGCATTGACCGCACGCCGAACGCCCAGGTGCCGCCTGGCCTCGACTACGACTTCTGGCTCGGCCCAGCCCCCTGGCGCCCATACGACCCAGGACACGTCCACTTCCGCTTCCGCTCCTTCCTCGACTTCTCCTGCGGCCACTACGCCGACTTCTGGTGCCACATCTCCGACATCGGGTTCTGGGCCGCCGACATCAAGACCACGCCCAAGACCATCACCGCACGCGGCGAACTCCAGAAGGAAGGCATCGCCGACGCCCCCCGCACGATTGACGTTGACCTCGAGTTCCCCGACGGCCTGAAATACTACTGGACCAGCTCCACCCCGCCCACCCCCGAGAACTGTGGCTGGGGCATGGCCTGCACCTTCTACGGCACCGACGGCTGGCTCACCTGCAACTACGGCGAGCGCTGGCTCTCCATCGGCGGCAATGAGAGGGTCAAGGACGTTGATTCCATCCCCAAGTGGCTCCCGCGGTCGCCCGGCCACCACGTGGACTTCCTCAACTGCATCAAGACCCGCGGCCTGACCGAGAGCAACCTGCCCTATGCAGTCAACATGACCACCCCGATGTTCTTCGGCCGCATCAGCCTGCTCCTGGGCGGCCGCACCCTGCACTGGGACGAGACGAAGAAGCAGTTCACCGGCGACGACGAGGCCAACCGCCTCCTCGGCCGCGTCTATCGCCAGCCGTGGACGCTGCCGGCGTGAAGCATTGCGGCGCAACCCCTGACCCTGCCCGCGGTGATGTGGGAAAACCGCCGCGGGGCCGGGCCTGCTTTTAGGAGATGGGACGATGCGTTGGATGGCGATTGCGGCGATGGCGTGCGCGTGGGCAGCGGCCGCGTGGGCAGGCGAGGAGCCCAAGGCAGGCCCCGCGGCGGCTGAGGAGGGCTTCGTGAGCCTCTTCGACGGCAAGTCGCTCGACGGCTGGAAGGGCTCTGTCGAAGGCTACACGGCCGAGGACGGCATGCTCGTGTGCCAGCAGAAGGGCGGCGGAAACCTGATGACCGCCAAAGAATACGGCGACATGATCTTCCGCTTCGAGTTCAGGTTCGGTCCCGGCGGCAACAATGGCGTCAGCATCCGCGGGCACGAAATCCAGATTCTCGACGACTACGCCGACATCCACAAGAACCTCAAGCCCTGCCAGTACCACGGCTCGATCTACTGCAAGTACCCCGCCAAGCGCGGCGCCACCAAGCCCGCCGGCGAGTGGAACACCGAGGAGATCAAGGTGAAGGGCACCCAGTGGACCGTCACGGTGAACGGCCAGGTGATCGTGGACGTGGATATCTCGACCGTGCCTGGGCTGGAGGAAGTGGCGAAGCGGGCCAAGGCGCCCATCGGCTTCATGGGCCACGGCTGCCGCGTGGAGTTCCGCAACCTGCGGATCAAGGAGTTGTAAGCTCGGCCTCGCCCCAGCCCACCGGCCCGAAATGCCAGACGAACTTCGTGGCGTTGACGGCGCGAAGCTCGATCTGGCCGGCGCCGCGGATGTCGGCGGTCAGCTCGAAAAGACCGTCCGTGGCCGAGAGGACGGGCGAAGCAGCAACGCACGCGCCATCCGCCCACACCTCGAACCGCACGCGCTCGTTCGCGTAGCGGAGGGGGTACTTCATCCCCGTCCGCTCGAGGCCCACTCGCGCCCGGAAGCGGGCGAAGCGGCCATGGAGGCTCCAAGCCGCCGTGGCGGGCGGAATCATGCCGATGCCCCGCTCGAACCGCTGCCCCTGGATCACCAGCGGGCCGGCGTCCACGCCTGCCGAGCGGTCGAAGGCGAGGGGGCCGCGACGCGACTCCAGCCTGTCGGGTGGCAGGGTTGAGAGCCACAGGCGGCCATCTCTCGATGGTTCGGTCGCCCAGTGGCCGCCGGGAATCGCCGCCCGAAGCTCGGCGCTGCCCTCGAAGAGAAGCTGCGGGTCGAAGCGCCATTCGTGGTCGAACCAGCCGATGGCGAGGAAGGAATCTGGGCCGGACGTCTTGCGGTCGAAGACGGCGTAGTCGAAGTACCAGCGGCCGCGGTCGCCTTCGAGATGCACCACGTGGCCGAAGCGGCCCCAGAGCTGCCTGTAGCTCTCGGGCGTCGAGCCCCAGACGACGAGTGTGGCGGCTGATGGGTCTAAGGCATTGGGGAGCAACAGGATAAGGCCGATGTCATCCCCTGTGAACTGGCGGCCGAAGAGACGCGCAGAGCCCGGTGCAACGGCGATGTTGAGACCGTCGAGCGCCGCCCTCACCGCGGGGTTCTCGGCAGGCGACCCGAGGGCGATGACTGTGTGGGGGCGCGCTGCCGCTGTCGGAGTCACTGGGAAGATGCCTGTGCCGCCCCATCTCTCTTTCCACGTGGCTGCGAACTGGGCGGCACAGGCGGCCAAATGGTCGGGCGCATCTTCCGGCACGACGATGCGGAAGGGGTTCTCGAAGGCGAAGCCCGCCGGGCCGGGATAGCGCCACTTGCTGGGACCGCGATCGGTGTGTTCCGCGACGACGTTCTGGCCGCCCGCGAACTGGCCGTCGCGGATGAGGAGGCGCGCCTCCTGGAGCGGGTCCATGACCCGATGCGGCGGCGCCCCGGCCATGTCGGCCACAAATGTGAGGGGTGGGATGACGGCGACGAGCTCCCCCGGCTCGGCGGGCGGGTTCGCGAGCAGCCAGGCGATGCGTTCGTCGCGGGTGACGGGGAAGCCCCCGTGGCCGACGCCGTCGAAGCGGTCATAGCGTAAGTTGCCAGCTCCCAATGCCTTGAGCTTGGCGGCCATGGAGTCGCCGTGGGCGACCGGCACGATGGTGTCGGCGACGCCGTGGCCGATGTAGATGGGCAGATCGGGCCGCCCTGCCAGTTGCCCCACGCGGGCGACCGGCATTCTCCCCCGCTGCGCCAGCTCGCAGGCGCGGCCGGCAGGGGAGAGGACCGAGCGCTCGTCGTCCTCCCACAGGCCCTTCCACGCGTCGGGGTCGGCGTTGCCCATCCAGGGCGCGAGGCCGCTCAGTTCGCCAGCGTGCCTCTGGGCGAAGAGCCAGGCGCCCGTGCCGCCCATCGAAGCGCCGGTGACGAGCAGCGTCGAAACGGGGTAGCGTCGCCGCACATCGGCCAGACACTCCTCGACGGCGGTCATCTGCGGCCCGCGGTAGTCGTGGCTCCCGCGGGCCAGAGGCGTGATACATAGCACCCCGGGATAGGGGCGGACGGGGAAGCAATCGGCCATCTCGCGCACGCCCGCCGCGTGAAGGTCCAGGACGAGCGGCAGCGGGGTCTGGCCGTCCCAACCCTCGGGCACGGCCACCGAGGTGGGCAGCTCGGCGCCATCGAGGGCCGACACGGTGACGAGGACGTGGTGGCCGGGTTGGAGGTGGGGGGCAGCGATCCTGCCGAGGCTGGCCTGGTGGACGCGGATGACCTCGTCATCGAGGCGGCCGAGGAGAACGTCGCGCAAGCGCAACCGACCCAGGCGTGCGTCGAGGTAGGCTGCGTGGGCCTTGAGGTCGCGTCGGACCATCGGGTCGGCGAGCCCCTCCACGGCCTCCGCGGCCTCGGCGAGACGGCGGCGCAGGCCGCGATGCGCCCACAGCCGGACGGCGGCGAACAGGCACGCAGCGAGCGCGAGCGTGGCGAGGATGGCGAGGGGCAGGATGGCGCGCCTCCTTCGAGTTGCGGGCATGGTTGCCGTGGCGATTCCCTCGACTCTCGGTGTCGCACGCGGATACGGTAGCATTCGCCTGGAAGCGGCGTCAAGCGCGCTTGACGCGCTGGCGGGTTTCAGCTACCATCGGCGTGTCGGACCCGCAGGCCGGCGCCTTTCGAACGACCCCCCGGAGACCTGTGCTGATGGCCAGGAAGTATGGCTTTGCCCTCATCGGATGCGGCGCCGTGGGCGCGCACCATGTCACGGCGATCTCGCAACTGAGCAATGCGCGGCTCGTAGCCGTGTGCGACGTGTTCGAGGCCAGCGCCCAGCGTTGCGGCGAGCGCGCCGGCGTGCCCTGGTACACCGACTACCACAGGATGCTCGAGCGCGACGATGTGGATGTGGTGAACATCTGCACGCCGTCGGGCCTGCACATGGAGCCTGCCCTCGCGGCGATGGCCGCGGGCAAGCACTGCGTGGTCGAGAAGCCGCTCGAGATCGCCCTTGACCGCTGCGACCGGATGATCGCCGCCGCCGAAAAGGCGGGGGTGCAACTGGCGACCATTTTCCCCTCCCGCTTCGGCCTGGCCGCCCAGGAACTGCGAAAGGCCGTGGACGCCGCCCGCTTCGGCAAGCTGACCATCGGCGACGCCTATGTGCGCTGGTGGCGCGCCCAGAGCTACTACGACAGCGGCGGCTGGCGCGGAACCTGGAAGCTCGACGGCGGCGGCGCACTCATCAACCAGTCCATTCACAGCGTGGACCTGATCCAGTGGTACATGGGCCCGGCGAAGGCCGTGTCGGCTGTGGCCGGGTGCCTGGCCCACACCGGCATCGAAGTGGACGACGCGGCCATTGTGGCCGTCGAGTGGGCCTCCGGCGCGCTCGGTGTCATTCAGGGCACCACGGCCGCCTGGCCGGGCCTCGACCGCCGCATCGTGATCTCGGGGGACGCTGGCACGGCCATCCTCGAGGAAGACAGGCTGGCCTTCTGGAGGTTCCGGCGCGAACGGAAGCGCGACGAACTCATCCGAGCCGGCAAGGTCGGCGCGGAGGACATGGGCAGCGGGGCCTCTGACCCCATGGCCTTCAGCCCCGAGAACCACCGCCGCCAGCTCGCCGACTTCGTTCGCGCCCTCGAGCGCGGCACCAAGCCGCTCGTGGATGGACGCGAGGGGCGGAAGAGCGTGGAGATCGTGCTGGCAGCCTACAAGTCAGCCGAAACAGGCAAGCGTGTGGCATTGCCGCTGAACCCGGGATACAGGCCCGGCGACAAGACGATCCACCCCTCGTGACCGGTGAACAGGAGACGAAGCCGATGTTCCAGCAAGCCGTCTTCAGCGACGAAGTGTCTCAAGACCTCAGCCGCGTGATCGCCGTGTGCAAGCGCTTCGGCCTCCAGGGCATCGAGGTGAGGAGCGTGTGGGGCCACAAGGCGCCGCAGGACATTCCGCCGGCCGACGTCAGGCGAATGCAGACGATGCTGGCCGAGGCCGACCTCGACGTGTGCTCGATCGCGGCCCCCTTCTTCAAGTGCAACATGGACTCCCCGGAGGAGATCGCGCAGCACCACGAGATTCTGCGCAAGTGCGGCGAGCTGGCCCATGCCTTCGGCATCCGCCTCGTCCGCGGCTTCACCTTCTGGCGCAAAGGGGCCTATAACAAGCAACGCATCCTCGACCTCTTCCAGCCGGTTGTGAAGATTCTGGAGGAGAACGACATCCTGCTGGGCATCGAGAACGAGGCCTCGACCTTCATCGGCACGGGCAGCCGCCTGGCCGATTTCCTGGAGGACCTCGATTCCGACAACGTGGCCGCCATCTGGGACCCCTGCAATGTGCTCTACGACGCCGACGACCCCGAGACGCCCTATCCCGACGGCTACGAGGCCATCAAGCCGCGCATCGTCCACGTGCACATCAAGGACTCGAAGCCCAACGCCAAGGGCGAGCAGGAGTGCTGCCCGATCGGCGAGGGCGACATTGACTACGACGGGCAGTTCGCCGCGCTGTTCGAGGACGAATATGAGGGCTGGATTTCGCTGGAGACGCACTGGCGGCCCGTGGCGTTGTCGAAGGAGCAGGTGGACAAGCCGGGCGGCGCCGACTACTCGTCGAACGCCGAGCAGGCCAGCACGATCTGCCTCGAGAAGATGCAGCGGATTATCGGGAAGGTGAGGGCGGGAAGGTAGCTTCGAGCGGCGAGCCACAAGCCGCGAGCCGCAGGAACATCGCCCGGCTCCTGAGGGTCGTCGCTCGCAGTTCGTGGCTCGCGGCTTCTTCTTCAGTGCATCATCGCCTCTGGCGGCAGCTCTTCCGCGGGCGGCGCCGGCTCGGCCTCCGGCTGAGGCTTGTGCTCGGGCTCCTGCGGCTCGGCGGCAGGGGCATGCTCCTCAGGCAACGGTTCTGTGGCCTCTGGCGCCCACGGCTCCTCCTGCACTTCGCTTCCCGCGTGATAGGTCTGGTCCTCGTAGAGCGGCTCGCCCTCGCCGGTCACGTCCTGCGGAGGAGGCGCCTGGTCGGGCGGCGCGCTGGGCACATCGGGCGACGGGGGCGGCGGCTCGGGGGCCTTGGGAGGCGGCGGCGGCTCGTCCTCGAGAACGTCCCACCGCGCGCGTCGCGGCTTGAAGAGGCGCGACGCCTGGAGGCCCAGTTCGTAGAGCAGGACGAGCGGCCCGGCCACAAGTCCAAGCGTCACAGGGTCTTGCGTCGGCGTGATGAGGGCCGCGATGATGAAGATCACCAGGATGGCGTGCCGGCGGTACTTCGAGAGGAACCGCGGCGACACGATGCCGATCTTCGTGAGAGCGACGATCAGGAGCGGCATCTCGAAGGTCACCCCCAGCACCAGCATCATCAGGGCTTCGAGCTTCACGGTTTCGGCAATATCCCACAGCGGCTTGGCCCCCATCCACTGGGTGTCCTGGAGAAAGAACTGGAGCATGATGGGGATGACCACGTAGTAGGCGAACGCGGCGCCGGCCAGGAAAAGGACCATGGCCGAGACGATCGCCGGCCCGATGACGCGCCGTTCCTTGCGCTTGAGGCCCGGGGCCACGAAGGCCCAGAGTTGCCAGACCGTGACGGGGATGGTCACGGCCACGGCCGCAAGCAAGCAGTAGTAGACCGAGGCCATGAAGAGCGAGGTGGGGGTGCGAACGAAAATCAGGTCCTCGGCATTGATCTTGCCGTTGATCTGGCAGGCGCGAACGATGGGGTACCTGAGCCACTCGAAGATCGTGCCTCGCAGCGCCACGAAGAAGACGATCGTGGCCAGCACCACGGTGCCGATACAGATCATCAGGCGCCAGCGCAGCTCGAGCAGATGCTCGAGGAAGGTCATGCGCTTCGGGTCTATGCCGAACTCGTCTTCCTCATTGGTAGCGTCGTCGAAGGGGTCGTCGGGCATCGGGCTGAGTTCCGTTGCGGGGCAGCGTCACCCGTGCGACGGGCCGGCGTCGCCGTCGCGCCGCCAGCACAGGGCGCCGGTGGGCGGGACGGGGCCTCCGATAGCAGCCGCGCCGCGGGTCGCAGGGCGACGGAGCGTCCTGGTTCTGATGGAGGAAACGGCTTCTCCACCCTACTTCATGCTATCGGATTGCCGCGGAGGAGTCAAGCGACGGAATGCTTGCAAAGGGCGGCGGCTTGTGCTAGACTGTCGGCCCGAAACGGCGGGGGCGGCCCGTCGTAAGGCAGTCTCGTGGGTCGGAGCCATGGGCCGGGGCGATGCGGGCGAGACGGCTGCCGCAGGCCCAGCGCTCCACTGCTACGGAGGATGGCGAAAGTGGCGGAACCAGGAAAAAGCCCAGACGAAGGCGCCGTGGCGGCACACCGTTCGGTGCTGTTCGTGGCGTGCTTTGCGGCCCTCGTGGCCACGTCGTTCGCGTTCATCATCCGCATCCTGTGCATGGATGCCTGGCAGGTGGGCTTCGGCCTCAGCGAGACGCAGAAGGGCGAGATCTTCGGCGCCGGCATGTGGCCCTTTGGCCTCAGCATCGTGCTCTTCAGCCTGGTGATTGACAAGATCGGCTACGGAAAGTCCATGATCTTCGCCTTCGCCTGCCACGCGCTCTCGGCGCTGCTGCTGATCACGGCGAAGGACTACTGGTGGCTCTACGCCGGCTCGATCCTCAACGGGCTGGCCGCCGGCACGGTGGAGGCCGTGATCAACCCGGCCATCGCATCGGCCTACCCGAAGCAGAAGACCAAGATGCTCACCATCCTGCACGCGGGATGGCCGGCGGGCATGGTCTTCGCCGGCATCCCCATCCTGCTCATCGACATGACCTGGCAGGTGAAGGTGGCCATCATCTTCATCCCCGTGGTCATCTACGGCCTCCTGCTGCTGAAGGCCAAGTTCCCCGTCTCCGAGCGCGTCGTCGCGGGCGTGTCGTACCGCGAGATGCTGGCCGAGCCGGGCGCGATCGGGTGCCTGATCGTCGTCTACATGATCTGCATGGAGCTCAACCGCGTCTTCCGCCTCGAGAACCTCACGCAGAACGGCAGCATCACCGACCTGCTGCCCTCGCTGCCGTTCACCATTGCCATCGTGGTGATTACCCTGGCGTACTTCGCGTACACGCGGTCGCTCGGCCGGCCCATGTACATCCTGCTGCTGTTCGTCATGATCCTGCTTGCGACCACGGAGTTGGGCATCGACTCGTGGGTCTCCGACCTGATGAAGAAGCCCATGGGCGAGCTCGGCCTCCCCGGCGGCCTGCTGCTCATGTATATGCAGATCATCATGATGGTGCTCCGGTTCTGCATCGGCCCGATCGAGCGCGCCCTCAAGCCGCTCGGCGTGCTGTTCAGTTGCGCCGTGCTGGCCGCCATCGGCCTCTTCTTCCTGTCGCAGGCCGCGGGCGTCACCATCCTGATCGCCGCCACCGTGTACGGCATCGGCAAGACCTTCTTCTGGCCGGTCACGCTGGGCCTGTGCGCCGAGCGCTTCCCGAGGGGCGGCGCCCTCACCCTGAACGCCGTGAGCGGGTGCGGCATGCTGGGCGTCGGCATCCTTGGCTCGCAACTCCTGGGCTACTGGCAGGACACGAATATTGACAGAAAGCTCCTGGCCAGCAACAAGGAGGCGCACGCCCGCCTCATGGCAGGCGAGGAGAAGCGGAGCGTCTTCGGCCACTACAAGTCGCTCGACCAGAGGAAGGTGAACGAGATCAGCGACAAGCTGGCCCTCTTCGCCAAGCGCGAGGGCGCCGACGAGGCCAAGCTGGCCCAGGACCCGATGTACCAGACCCTCGTCCGCAACGCCTACGACCACCTGGTGCGCAAGGCGGGCGACGTCGAGGAGAAGTCCTTTGAGGTCATGCACAAGGCCCTGGCCGACGCCGGCGCCTTTATCACGAAGGACGACCAGGCGGCCGTCGCCAAGGACCAGGCGCTGCTGGACGAGGTGATCACCAACTCGAAGCGCAGCGTCATGGGCCGCGTGGCCACGCTGCCGGCGATCATGGCCGCCTGCTATCTCGGGCTCATCCTCTACTTCATGAGCAAGGGCGGCTACAAGGCAATTGACCTGATGGCGGAGAAGGGCGGACACTGACCGCCCGCTCGCGCCAGGGTTCGAACCAGGCAGGGCCGCCGCTCCCTCGCAGAGCGGCGGCCCTGCCCATGACATGGCAGCAACACGCGGCGGCGACCCCGCTTGCATGCGCCAGGCTCGTCTGCTAGACTTCGCGCACGGCTGGGTCGCGGCTGAACGCGCCTCTTTTCGAGGGAGCGCCCTTGGACAACCGGCGACGGCTCTTCGTGGCGAGCTGCGTGGCCCTCGTGGCCAACGCGATGTGTTTCTCGATCCGGACCGACATCATGGGCGACTACGCCCGCGCGTTCCAGCTCACCATGGCGCAAGTGGGCGCGGCCGTGTCGCTCGGCGGGTTCGCGGGGATCATCGTGCAGTTCGTCGGCGGCGCGCTCCTTGACTTCATCGGCATCGGCACGGCCCTGTGGATTTCATGCGCGGCGCACGTGGCGGGCGTGGGCACCGTGCTCTTCGCCCAGGGCTTCTGGAGCCTCGCCGCGGGATGGTTCTTCCTCATCATCGCCACCAACCTGATCGAGGCCGCCATCAACCCGCTCGCCGCGACCATGTACCCCGACCAGAAGACCCACGTGCTCAACGTGCTTCACGCGTGGTGGCCGGGCGGGCTGATCATCGGCGGGCTCGTGGCCTACGGCTTCAGCGAGATTCTTGTCCTCGCCAAGGCCCCGACAGGGCTGGTGAACATCAGTTGGCAGATCAAGATGGCCTTCGTGCTCATCCCTGTCGCCATCTACGCCTTTCTGATCCTCGGCCAGAAGTTCCCCAAGACCGAGCGGGTGCAGGCGGGGGTTTCTGCGGGGGCGATGTTCAAGGAGGCCCTCCGCCCGATGTTCCTCGTGCTGGTGTTCTGCATGCTCCTCACGGCGTCCATCGAACTCGGGCCCAACCTCTGGGTCGGCGTGTTCATCCAGGACATGATTGGCATCCGGGGCGTGCTGCTCCTGGTCTACACCTCGGGCCTGATGTTCGTGCTGCGCTTCTTCGCGGGAACGCTGGCCAAGTGGATTTCGCCCAACGGCATCCTGGTGGCGTCCAGCGTGCTCTCCGGGATCGGGCTGGTCTGGCTCAGCTACTCCACGAGTTGGCTGGGGGTGCTCCTGGCCTCCACCGTGTGGGGGGTGGGCGTGACCTACTACTGGCCCACGATGCTCGGGGTCACGTCCGAGCGATTCCCGAAGGGCGGGGCGTTTCTTCTGGGCATTCTCGGCGCGGCGGCCGGGCTGTTCCTGAGCTACGTCACCAATCCGGGCATGGGCAAACTGCACGACCACTATACGCTCAAGAACCTGCCCCCCGCCGTGAGCGCGAAGGTGGTGGTGGATGGCCGTGTGAGCGAGGAGAAGGCGGCGGCCCTGTCCGAAGCCGAGAGGGCCTCGGTGAGGGAGGCGCGGCGGATTGCCGCCTGCACCACGTTCCGGATCGTGGCCGCCCTATCCGTGGTCCTCCTGCTCGTGTTCGGCGGCATCTTCCTCTACGACAAGTCGCGCGGCGGCTACAGGCAGGAGATCCTCTCGTCGGCCTCCGGCGCGGGCGGCGCGCCCGCCTGACGCACCCGCGCTCCTTGGCGAGACCCCATGCATCCGACGCTCATCTTCCCGTTCATCCACTCGTACGGCGTGATGCTCGCCGTGGGCTTCTACGCGGCCTGGTGGCTCGGGGCGCGCAGGGCGAAGGCCGAGGGAGTCCACCCCGACGTCATCGGCAACCTGGTGCTCCTGTCCATTCTGGCGGGGGTCGTCGGCTCGCGCATCCTGTGGTTCGCCCTCTATCGCGACCCGAAGGACTCGTGGTGGGTGCTGATCGAGGTCTGGAAGGGGGGCCTCGTGTTCTACGGCGGGCTGATCGCCGCCGCTGTGGCGGACTATGTGTACTTGCGCCTGACGCGGCAGGACGTGTGGCGGATCGCGGACGCGGCGGCTCCCGCCATCGCGTTGGGGCAGGCGTTCGGACGCCTGGGGTGTTTCCTCAACGGGTGCTGCTTCGGCGGCGTTTGCTCCACCAGCTTCCCGCTCCAGGTGCGCTTCCCCGCCGTCCTCAACGAGGATGGTGCGCCCGTGGGGAGCGCGCCGTTCCTCGATCACGTGCGGCAGTACGGCCTGGCCGACAACGCAGGAGCCTCGCTGCCCGTTCATCCCACGCAGCTCTACGAGGCGGCGAGCCTGTTCATGATCGCCGCTCTCATCGTGGTTGCCACGCCCTACAAGCGTCGGCAAGGGGAGCTCTTCGGCCTGGTGTGCGTGCTGAACGCGGCGTCGCGGCTTGGGGTCGAGTTCGTGCGACGCGATACCGAGTCGGTCCTCCTGGGCCTGAACCCTGGCCAGGTGGGCGCGCTGGCCATCCTGGGAGTGGGCATCGGAATCATCCTGTGGTGCCGGCTGCGTGGCGAGCGCGCCGCCTGCTCTCCGGAGTGACCCGCCGTGGCGGCAGCGGGCTTCCGGCTGGAGGTCCGCGCGCAAGCCCTGCCAGTGTGGGGCATGCCGATGCCACCACGACCTCCGGCGGCCTGCGAGGAAACAGGTTCCTCCGAGGTTGGCGATCCTGCTCGAGTGGCCTGGGACAGGGCGTGGGGCGGGTGTCCCCTTGCTGCCCCGGCGGTTCCTCGGCAGGGCGCTGCCCGGTGCCTGACGGGCGGAGGCTGCCCATACTTGCTCAACCCCGTGAGGAGGGAAGTGAGCAAGTATGGGTGGAAGGGCGAGAATCGGCGATTCTCGCAGCTCCGGCCATTCCCGCTCACCTGAGGGATGAGCAGGTATGTGAGGGGGGTGTGCGGGAAACGCGCGGCGTTGCGCCACATAGGGTTATGGTGTGGCCATCGCCGGCGGCGCGGGACCCGTCCAGCGCTCTCCGACGGCTGCCAGGGCAGGATGGGTGAACCCTGAGGAGGCAAAAAACAGGCAAGCGGTGAAAAAAAAGCCCTTGACAATGCTGTTCGAAATGCTATACTAGTGAGGCGCTGGCGAGAACAACGTTCTGGCCGGCGATTGATCTTTGACAAGTCGGTAGCCCCGTGGTGTGAGGTTGTGGAGCTGCCCTTTTGGGAAGCTCGAACGGCTCAAAAGACAGTTACACGACCACACGCTACAAAACGTGTCGGCGCGTGTGCTGAGCCTTTCAATGGAGGGTATGATACTGGCTCAGAACGAACGCTGGCGGCGTGGATTAGGCATGCAAGTCGCACGAGAAACCCGGTGAAAATCGGGGAGTAAAGTGGCGAAAGGGTGAGTAATACCTGGGTAACCTACCCTTGAGATCGGTATAACCCGCTGAAAGGCGGGCTAATCCCGGATACGTTCCCCGGTCGCATGGCCGGGGAGGAAAGGTGGGGACCCCGCAAGGGGCCTGCCGCTCGAGGAGGGGCTCAGGGCCTATCAGCTAGTTGGTGAGGTAACGGCCCACCAAGGCTATGACGGGTACGGGGCCTGAGAGGGTGCCCCCGCACACTGGGACTGAGACACTGCCCAGACT
>DAOOIT010000050.1 GCA_035384565.1 Planctomycetota bacterium
CCCCCACGTATCCCGATATGCCTTCTGCTCGATGATGGAGGGTTCTTTGGTGAAGGAGGCGGAATCGTCCTCGTCGGTTTCGGGGAGGTCGGGGAGCGTGGCGGTGAAGGAGAAGTCGGCGCCGGTGTCGAAGGGCGGGTCAATGTAGATGAGGTTGACCTTGCCCGCGAACTCGGGGAGGAGGGAGGGGAGGACGTATTTTTTGTCGCCCCAGATGAGGCGGTTGCGCCATTCGGCCTTGCGGCCCTGGGAGAAGTCGAGCAGGCCCTTGAGGCGCTCCTGGCGGGACTCGTTGACGGTCTCGACGTCCTGAAACGGCAGCGCGACGCGCAGCGGGGCGGTCTTGCGCCCGGCCTTGTCGTACTTGCCGTCCCAGATCAGCTCGGCCATGTGGCTTGTCCTCCGGCACGCGGGGCAGGGATGCGCCGCCTACACGCGTCGGGAGGCAGTCTAGCGAAGTCCGGCCGCGGATGCAAGCGGGGTTCGGCCTACGGTTCCGACCCTCGCGCAGGTGTGCGCCACTCGCGGTCGCCCCCCCTTCGCGTGCTCTCTCTGTGCGGCGGCCCGCCTCGGCGGACTCTGCATGAGACTCCTTCGCGGATTCGCTCGATTCGCCCGATTCGCGGTCCCTACCCTTCCTCCTCCGGATACTCATGCGGATACTTCACCGGCCCGCCCCCGGTCCTGCGCCACACGCGGTAGTGCCGGACCATGTGGCACGCGCGGCACAACGACACCAGGGCGCACACGTCGTCATACGTCTCGTGGTGCACCAGCACGGCCGGCGCCCCGCAGTCCTCGCACTTCTCGGCCAGGCTCAGCAGGCCGAGATAGCGCAGCCGCTGGGTGCGGCGGCGGACGGCGCTCTCCTCGCGCTGGCGGCGCGTGGCCACCTTCGCGCGCTGGCGCCGGGCGATGCGCGCGTTCCGCGCCCGGCGGCGCTCGGGGTCCTCGCGCTCCCTGACGTAGCGCCTCTGCACCGCGACCAGCCGCTCGCGGTTCTCCGCGTAGTAGCGCCGGCGATAGGCCCGCTGGCACGCCCGGCACGGCTGCTCGCGGCGCCCCGACGCGCGCAGCAGGTAGAACTCCGCGATGGCCTTCTCCACCCCACAGCGGCGGCACACCCGGGTCGCAGGCGGCAGGGTGGGGTGCACCGGCGTCGGCACCGGCCCGAACGGGTCCCCAGCGGCCGCCCCTGGGCTGCCGGCGGGGACTTCTTCGCTGCAATCCCTTATGAGCGAACGACTTGTGGCTTCGGCCATCGCGGTTGCTCCTTTCGCGCGAGCGGGTGAGGGGACGTCTTGGAGGTGTGGGTGGAACAATCCCTCCCTATGTACAATGGCAATCCCCCCCGAAACTGTTGGGTCCAAATGTGTAAAAAGTTGTAAATCGGCGTAAGTGCAATCACAGCATACTTTTGTGTCGCAACAAGGCTGCGCCAGCCCGCCGAAGCCCCTCGGGCTCGAGGCGGAGGCGTCTGGGGCCTCCTTGCCGGGCCGTGTCCCGGGCCTCATCGGCTGACGTGCCGCCGGTTTCGATCTTCGGGGCATCCCATCACGCCCTTGCCGCGCTAGAGGCTGCGAACCGCGGAAATCGGGGACGTGCAGCCTCATCGGTGCTTGATCCGACGGGCGGCTGGCGGGTATACTATGCGTCCCGCCCGCGCGGGGCCGGGCGGCGCATCGTCCCCTTCGGCCGCAGGTTACGAGTGTCACATGGCGGTTCCGCTCGAACGCAAGCGCAACATCGGCATCATCGCGCACATTGATGCCGGCAAGACCACCACCACCGAACGCATCCTCTACTACACCGGCGCCGAGCATCGTCTGGGCAACGTGGACGATGGGACGACGGTGACCGACTGGATGGAGGAGGAGCGCAAGCGCGGCATCACGATCACCGCGGCCGCGGTGACCTGCCCCTGGCGCGACTGCGAGATCAACCTCATTGACACCCCCGGCCACGTGGACTTCACGGCCGAAGTCGAGCGCTCGCTCCGCGTGCTCGACGGCGCCATCGTGGTGCTCGACGCCGTGGCCGGCGTGCAGGCCCAGAGCGAGACCGTGTGGCGCCAGGCCGACCACTACCGCGTGCCCCGCCTGGTCTTCGTGAACAAGATGGACCGCCCGGGCGCCGACTTCGAGAAGTGCCTCGCGATGATCCGCAGCCGCCTGGGCGCCACCCCGCTCGCCATCCAGATGCCCCTGGGCGCCGGGCAGGACTTCGTGGGGGCCGTGGACCTCCTCCGCATGGTCGCGCGCACCTACGAGCCGGGCACCGACGGCTCGCGCTACACCGACGGCCCCGTGCCGCCCGAGGCGCACGACCTGGCCCAGCTCCACCGCGAGGAGATGGTGCACCTGCTCGCCGAGCACTCCGACGCCCTCATGGAGAAGTACCTCGAGGACCAGCCGATCGGCGAGGACGACCTGCGCGCCGCCATCCGCGAGGCCACGCTCGCCGGCCGCCTCGTCCCCGTCCTGTGCGGCTCCGCGCTCCGCAACACCGGCATCCAGCGCCTCCTCGACGCCGTGTGCGACTACCTCCCCTCGCCGCTCGACGTGCCGCCCGTGCGCGGCGTCCACCCCAAGACCGAGCAGCCCATCGAGCGGCAGGCGAGCGAGAAAGGCCACTTTCTCGCCCTTGTGTTCAAGATCGCCTCGGACGAGCACGGCGACCTCTTCTACCTGCGCCTCTACGCCGGCAGGCTCACGGCCCGCCAGCAGGTCTTCAACCCCCGCACCGAGGCCCGCGAGCGCGTGACCACGCTCTTCCGCATGTACGCCAACGCGCGCACCGCGATTGACGAGGCCGTGGCCGGCGACATCGTGGCCGTCTCGGGCCTGCGCAACTCCAGCACCGGCGACACCCTGTGCGACCCGCGCCACGTGGTGGTCCTCGAGCGCATGAGCTTCCCCGACACCGTCATCTCCATGGCCATCGAGCCCAAGACCAGCGCCGAGCGCGCGCGCCTCGACAGCGTGCTCGCCCGCCTCGAACGCGAGGACCCCACCTTCCGCCGCCGCGTGGACCCCGAGACAGGGCAGACCATCGTCTCCGGCATGGGCGAGCTCCACCTCGAGGTGCTCAAGCACCGGATGCTCAGCGACTTCCACGTGGCGGCCAACGTGGGCAAGCCGCGCGTCTCGTACAAGGAGACCATCGCCCAGGCCGCCGAAGCCGAAGCCGACTACGTGCAGCCGATGGGCAGCCGCCCCCAGTTCGCACGCGTGAAGGTGCGCCTGGAGCCCGAGCCGGCCCTGCCCAGCGTCGAGGTGTGGCTCCAGGCGAGCGAGGACGAAATCCCGCGCGCCTTCCACGCCGCGGTGAAGGACGGCATCGAGAGCAGCGCCAGCTCCGGCGTCTTCGCCGGCTACCCGATGGTCGGCGTGCGCGCGAAGGTCGTCGGCGGCTCGGCGCATGCCACCGACTCCACCGAGGGCGCCTTCGCCGCGGCCGCGGCGCGCGCCTTCCGCCTGGCCGCCGAGCAGGCCGGCATGGTCCTCCTCGAGCCCTGGATGCGGTTCGAGGTGATCACCCCCGAGGCCCACCTGGGCGACGTGCTGGCCGACCTGAACGCCCGGCGCGCGCAGATCGCCGAGCAGCAGTTGCAGGCGGGAGTGCACGTGATCGCAGGCAAAGTGCCCCTTTCAGAAATGTTCGGCTATGCCACGGCCCTGCGGTCGCTCACCCAGGGCCGGGCCATGTTCACGATGGAGCCCGTGGCCTACCTGCCCGTGCCCGACGACGTCGCGCGCAAGATGATGCTCTAGCGCGCCGGGCCCCGAAGCGGCCGGGAAGTGAGCCGCCGCGGCAGCGGAGAATCTGGCGGAATGATCGCTTCGCAATGATTTTTGCGCTTGACACGTCCCCCGAATCTGCGTATAATCTGAGCTTCTGGCACTAATGCGCGACCAGGCAGCATGCTTTCGAGTCGCCCTGAGGATAACGCGATGGCTGAGCAACGTGTGCGGATCCGGATGGAAGCCTACGACCACGAGGTCCTCGACGAGTCCGCGCGCGAGATCGTCGAAGCGGTCAAGCGCAGCGGGGCGCGCGTCTACGGACCGATCCCGCTGCCCACCAAGATCGAGCGGTACACTGTGCTGCGCTCGCCTCACGTGGACAAGAAGTCGCGCGAGCAATTCGAGATCCGCACGCACAAGCGGATCATTGACATCGAAGAGCCGACGGCGCAGACGGTGGACGCCCTCCACCGCCTCGTGATGCCGGCCGGCGTTGACATCAAAATCAAGGCGTAACCGCACATGGTTCCCGGACTCCTCGGCAAGAAGCTCGGCATGACGCAACTGTGGGACAAGGACGAGGTTGCGCGCGCCGCCACCGTGCTGGAGCTGGGGCCCTGCGTCGTGCTCCAGGTGAAGACCCCGGAGCGCGACGGCTACTCGGCCCTCCAGCTCGGGTTCGACACGAAGAAGACGCGCCGCAAGCACGGCAAGGGCGAGCGCCGCAAGGCCATCGAGCGCCGCGGCGCCAACCGCGCCGAGATCGGCCATGCCCGCGCCGCCGGCACCACCCCGCGGCGCTTCGTCCGCGAAGTCCCCGTCGAGCCCGGCCACCCGTACCAGCCCGGCCAGGAACTCACCGTCGAAATGTTCGCCGACGTGACCCACGTGGATATCGTGGGGACCAGCAAGGGCAAGGGCTTCCAGGGCACCGTCAAGCGACACCACTTCAGCCGAGGCCCGGTCACCCACGGCTCGATGAACGTGCGCCAGCCGGGCTCCATCGGCTCCTCCGCCGCCCCCTCGCGCGTCATCCCGGGCCGCCGGATGGCCGGCCACATGGGCGACCGGCGCCAGACCGAGCAGAACCTCCGCGTGCTCGGCACCGACCCCCAGCGCAACCTTCTCCTCGTCTGCGGCGCCGTGCCCGGCGCGGCCGACGGATACGTCATCGTGACCCCCGCCCAGCGGCTGGCCAGCAAGAAGAGCCAGGCCCATCGGGCCCTGAGCCTGATGAAGACCAGGACAGAGACATGATCGAACTGCTGATCCGCAACCGCGAAGGCCAGGTCGTTGGCCGAATGGAGATTGACGAGGCCGACTTCGGCGGCACCGTGCGCCCGAAGCTCCTCCGCGACGTCGTCCGCATGTACGAAGCCGCCCAGCGCGTGGGCACCCACTCCACGCTGCGGCGGGGCGAGGTGAAGGGCTCCGGCACCAAGCCCTGGCGCCAGAAGGGCACCGGCCGCGCCCGCGCCGGCTGCAAGCGCTCGCCCCTGTGGCGCGGCGGCGGCATCGTCTTCGGACCCCACCCCCGCGAGTACCGCTTCGCCATGCCCCGCAAGGCCGTCCTGGGCGCCACCCGCTCCGCCTACCTGGCCAAGTTCCAGGACGGCGAGACCGTGGTGGTGGACGCCCTCGAGGCGGCGCAGCCGCGGACCAAGGAGATGGCCGCCGCCCTGAGCAACCTGGGCGTCGCGCGCGGGTGCCTCATCGCCATCGAGAAACACGACGTCAACCTGTGGAAATCCGCCCGGAACCTCCCGGGCGTTTTCATGAAAGCCGTGGCCGAAGTCAACGCGTACGACCTGCTTCGCCACCGGCAACTCGTGATCACCCAGCGGGCCCTCGAGAGCCTGGTCGCCCGAATGCGCCAGGCCCGGCGGCCCGCCAGCGAGCAGCCCGTCGCCGGGGCCGTCCCGGCGGTCGGGGTGCAGGACTAGGTGTTGCCATGCGCGACCCCCGGCAGATCGTGCTGCGGCCGCTCCTCAACGAGAAGGGCGAACTCCTCAAGCAGAAGGTGCGCGCCTACCCGTTCGAAGTGGCCGTCAACGCCACGAAAATCGAGATCCGCAACGCCATCGAGCAGATCTTCGACAACGTCAAGGTTGTCGCCGTCCGCACGATGATGCGCAAGGGCAAGATGCGCCGCCTCCGCTACAAGACGGGGCGCACGCGCCACTGGAAACGCGCGCTCGTGTTCCTCTCGCCCGACAGCACCATCGATATGTAGGCTCCGACAGGAAACCCGTATGGCCATCCGACAGCGCAAGCCCACGACCCCGAGCCAGCGGCACACGGCGCTCGACGACTTCGCCGACGTGACGCGGCACCGCCCCGAGCCCTCGCTCCTCGAGCCCATCAAGAAGAGCGGCGGCCGCAACAACTACGGCCGCGTGACCGCGCGCCGCCAGGGCGGCGGCAACAAGCGGCGCTTCCGCACCATTGACTTCCGCCGCGACAAGGACGGCGTGCCCGCAAAGGTGGCCGCCATCGAGTACGACCCCAACCGCACCGCGCGCATCGCCCTCCTGCACTACGCCGACGGCGAGAAGCGCTACATCCTCGCCCCGCGTGGCCTCGGCGTCGGCCAGAAGGTCGAGTCCGGCGAGAAAGTCGAGCCCAACACCGGCAACTGCATGCCGCTGGCCAACATCCCCAGCGGCCTGCCCATCCACAATATCGAGGTCCGGCCCGGCCGGGGCGCCAAGCTGGTCCGCTCCGCGGGCCTCGGCGCCACCATCTCGGCCAAGGAGGGCGACTACGCCCACATCATCCTCCCCTCGGGCGAGGTGCGCAAGGTTCACATCCGCTGCCGCGCCACGATCGGCCAGGTGAGCAACCTCGAGCACAGCTCGATCTCCCTCGGCAAGGCCGGCCGCCACCGCTGGCTGGGCTTCCGGCCCTGCCCGCGCGGCGTGGCCCAGAACCCCGTGTCGCACCCGATGGGCGGCGGCGAGGGCCGCTCCTCCGGCGGGCGCCACCCCTGCTCGCCCTGGGGCAAGTTGTCCAAGGGCGGCAAGACCCGCAAGCGGCGCAATCCGACCAGCTCCATGATCATCCGTCGCCGGCAGAAGAAGTCGCGACGTTAGGTAGGGGAATGCGGCCGTGTCCCGTTCGATTCGCAAAGGCCCGAACATCAACGCCAAGCTTCTGGCCAAAGTGATGGCCCAGAAGCAGCAAGGGGGCGGCGAACCGCTCCGCACCTGGGCGCGCTCCTGCACCATCGTGCCGGAGTTCGTCGGCCACACGTTCCTCGTCCACAACGGCAAGAACTTCCTTCGCATCTTCGTGACCGAGAACATGGTGGGGCACAAGCTCGGCGAGTTCTCGCCCACCCGCACCTTCCGCGGTCACGGCGGGCGGAAGAAATAACAGAGTTCAGAGGAAGACATGGACTTCAGGGCCACTTGGAAATTCGCGCGGATCGCCCCGACCAAGGTCCGCCCGCTCGCCCGGCTCGTGAAAGACATGCCGCTGAACCAGGCTCTGACCGTCCTGCGCCTCGAAAAGCGCCGGGGAGCGGCACTGTTGCACAAGGTCCTGCGCGCGGCATGGGCCAACGCCCAGGAGAAGGACCCGGCCAACGACGAGGAATCCTTCTTCGTCAAGAGCGCCGTGGTCAACACCGGCCCGCGGCTGCGCCGCATGCGGGCCCGCAGCATGGGCCGCGCCAACATCATCCTGCGCCGGTACGCGCACATCACCGTGGTCCTCAGCGACTCGCAGGAAACAGAGAGGTAGGCCAAAAGGGCATGGGGCATAAGACACATCCCATCGGGTTCCGCATCGGCATCACCGAGGACTGGCGCTCGCGCTGGTGCGCCGACAAGGCGAACTTCGGGAAATACGTCGTCCAGGACGAACTCGTCCGGCGCCACGTGAAATCGGCCTACCACTTCGCCGGCATCCCGCGGGTGGACATCGAGCGCACCCGCGAGCAACTCAAGGTGATCCTCTACACCGCGCGGCCCGGCATCGTCATCGGCCGCAAAGGCAGCGAGATTGACAAGCTGAAGGACGACCTCCAGGCCATGGCCGGCCGCGAGGTCCAGATCAAGATCGAGGAGATCACCAAGCCCGAGTTCGAGGCCCAGCTCGTCGCCGAGAACATCGTCGAGCAACTCGAGAAGCGCACGCCCTTCCGCCGCGTGATGAAGCGGGCCGCCGAAACGGCCATGCAGGCGGGCGCCAAGGGCATCAAGATACAGGCGGGCGGGCGCCTCGGCGGCGCCGAAATCGCCCGCAGCGAGCGCGTCGTGATTGGCTCCGTGCCCCTGCACACCCTGCGGGCCGACATCAGCTACGGCTTCGCCGAGTGCAAGACCAATTACGGCCGCATCGGGGTCAAGGTGTGGATCTACAGGGGCCCGAAGCCCCTGAAGGAGAAGCGCAGTGCCGCTCATGCCGAAGCGGGTCAAGTACCGCAAGAGCCAGCGGGGACGCGTTAGAGGCGAGGCGAGCCGGGGCAACTTCGTGGCCTTCGGCGAATACGGCCTCCAGGCCCTCGAGCCGGCGTGGCTCACCGCCCGCCAGATCGAGGCCGCGCGCGTCGCCGCGACCCACTTCCTCCACCGGGAAGGCAAGCTGTTCATGCGCATCTTCCCCACCAAGCCCGTCTCGGCCAAGCCGCTCGAGACCCGCATGGGCAAGGGGAAGGGCGAAACCGAATACTGGGCCGCCGTGATCAAGCCCGGCATGGTGCTCTACGAGCTCGGCGGCGTGCCCGAGGACGTGGCGAAGCAGGCCTTCAACCGCGCCGCCCGCAAGCTGCCCGTGCGCACGCGATTCGTACTTCGGAGGCACAGGGTATGAAGCTCAACGAGCTGCGCCGCCTGACCGACCAGGAGCTCCTCCGCGAGAGCGACGACCGGATGAAGGAGCTCTTCAACCTCCGCTACCAGGCCGGCACCGAACAACTCGAGAACCCCGCGCTCATGCGCGAAACGCGGCGTGAAATCGCCCGGATCAAGACCATCCTGCGCGAGCGTGAGCTGGAGAAGAAAGAGTGAACCGCACCCAACCCAAGACCGTCGTCGGCCGGGTCACCAGCGACAGGATGCAGAAGACCATCACCGTCGAAGCCGAGCGGCGGGTCATGCACCCCCGCTTCCGCAAATACGTGCGGGCCACCACGCGCTACAAGGCCCACGACGAGGCCAACGACGCGCACGTGGGCGACAAGGTGCGCATCATGCAGACCCGGCCCCTGAGCAAGACGAAGAACTGGCGGCTGGTCGAGATCGTCGAGCGGGCCCGCGGAGTGGAACAGCCATGATCCAGATGCGAACGATCCTCGACGTGGCCGACAACACCGGCGCCAAAGTCGTCTCCTGCATCAAGGTCCTCGGCGGCTCCAAGCACCGGTACGCCAACATCGGCGACATCGTCGTCTGCAGCGTCAAGAAGGCCATCCCCGCCGGCACCGTCAAAGAGCACGAGGTCGTGCGCGGCGTCATCGTCCGCTCGAAGCGCGGCCTGCGCCGCGAGGACGGGTCCTACGTGAAGTTCGACCGCAACGCCGTCGTGCTGATTGATAACGAGCGGAACCCGCGCGGCACCCGCATCTTCGGGGCCGTGGCGCGCGAGCTCCGCCAGAAGAATTTCATGAAGATCATCTCGCTCGCCGCCGAGGTGGTCTAGCCGCAGGAGCCCTGTTCCGTGGTCATCCGCAAGAACGACACCGTCGTGCTCATCAAGGACATCACCTCGTGCCGCAACGCCGAGGGCACGCCCGTCGTCGAGAAGGGCGAGCGCACCAAGGTGCTGGCGGCCATGCCGAAAGAGAACAAAGTCATCCTGCAAAACACCAACAACCGCTGGCGGCACGTGCGGCCGGGCGGCAACAACCCTCGCGGCGGGCGCGTCCAGAAAGAGGCGGCCGTGGACGCCTCGAACGTGCTCCTGTACTGCGACAAGTGCAACGCCGGCGTGCGCGTGCGCTTCAAGCAGGCCGAGGGCAAGAAAGTGCGCGTGTGCGCAAAGTGCAGCAACGTTATCCCCGTGGTGCTCTAAGACAAATGGCCAGACTCCTCGAACGCTGGAAAACCGAAATCGTCCCCGCGATGATGCAGCGGTTCGGCTACAAGAACCGCCTGGCCGTCCCGCGGCTCGCCAAAGTGGTCCTCAACATCGGCGTCGGCAACAGCCATGAGGACAAGACGCGCCTCGAGCAGGGGCAGCGCGACCTCGCCGCCATCACCGGCCAGAAGCCCGCCGTGCGGTGCGCCCGCAAGAGCGTCGCCGCCTTCAAAATCCGCGAAGGCGTCCAGGTCGGCCTCAAGGTCACCCTCCGAGGCCCCAGGATGTACGAGTTCCTCGACCGCCTGATCTCCGTCGCCATCCCCCGCCTGCGCGACTTCCGCGGCCTCTCCACGTCCTCCTTCGACGGGCGCGGCTGCTACTCCTTCGGCATCGGCGAACAGCTCGTCTTCCCCGAGGTCAAAGTGGACGACGTCCAGGTCGTCCAGGGCATGGACATCACGGTGTGCACCACGGCGCGAACCGACGAAGAGGCGTCGGCCCTGCTGACGCTCCTGGGCATGCCGTTCAGCAAGAGCTAGAGAGGCATACATGGCTCGCAAGGCCGCCATCAACAAGTGCAAGCGAGTGCCCAAGTTCTCGACCCGGAAAGTCATCCGTTGCGAGCTCTGCGGGCGCGACCGCGGCAACTACCGCAAGTTCCACCTCTGCCGCATCTGCTTTCGCACCCTCGCATTGAAAGGTCACATCCCCGGCGTCCGCAAGGCGAGCTGGTAGCCGCCCAGGCCCGGGGCCACTGGGGCAGATACTGACCATGGTGAACGACCCGATTGCTGACATGCTGACCCGCCTCCGCAACGCGCTCACGGCCCGCAAGGCCGAGGTAGACGTGCCCTGCACGAAGGTCAACCTCGGCATCGCCCGCGTCCTCCGAGACGAGGGCTACATCCAGGATTCCAAGGTTCTGGACGTGGCGCCGGCGCGCATGATCCGGGTCTACCTCAAGTACGGCCCGGACGGCGAGAAGGTGATCACCCGCATCCGCCGCGAGAGCAGGCTCAGCCGGCGCGTCTACCACGGCGTCCGCGAGATCCCGCGCGTGCAGAACGGCCTCGGCATCGCCATCCTCACCACCTCGAAGGGCGTGATGAGCGACCGCGAGTGCCGCCGCAACCGCGTGGGCGGCGAACTCCTCTGCACCGTGGAATGACCGCTACGAAGCTACGGAGGCGACCTCATGTCGCGTATTGGCAGACAACCCGTGCCCTTGGCCAGCGGCGCCAAGGCCACGCTTGGCGAAGGCAAGATCATCGTCAGCGGCCCGCTCGGGCAGCTCGAACAGGCCATTGACCCGCGCCTGCGCGTCACCATTGACGCCCAGAAGAACGCCGTGCGCGTCGAGCGCACCGCCGACGACCGCGAGACCCGCGCCCTGCATGGCCTCCTGCGCAACGTCATCGCCAACATGGTCGTCGGCGTCACACGCGGCTACCTGAAGACCCTGCAAGTCGTCGGCATCGGCTACACCGCCAAGCTCCAGGACGGCCAGCTCGTCCTCCAGGTCGGCCTGGCCAACGACCTCCGCGTCCCCGTGCCCGAAGGCATCAAAGTGGACCCGCCCGAGACCGGCAATGTCTTCGTCTCGGGCGTCGGCAGCGTCCCGTGCGCCATCGTGCGGGTCCGCGGCCTCGACAAGCAGAAGGTCGGCGACTTCGCCGCCATGATTCACCGCCTCCGCCCGCCCGAGCCGTACCGCGGCAAGGGCATCCGCTACGAAGGCGAAGAGATCCGGCGCAAGGCGGGCAAAGCCTTCGCCGCCCAGGAGTGATCGAGCGTGAGGGCCAACACCAAGAAGAACGTCCTTCGCGCACGCCGCCATCGCCGCGTGCGGCGCAAGGTGAGTGGAACCCCCGAGCGTCCCCGCCTGTGCGTCAGGCGGAGCCTGCTCCACATCTACGCGCAGCTGGTTGACGACACCACGGGGCGCACCCTCGTGGCCGCGTCCACCCTGAGCCCCGAGGTCCGCGAAGCCTGCCGCGGCGTCAAGAAGGTGGCCGCCGCCGCCGCCATCGGCAAGGAGCTGGCCCGCAAGGCCCTCGCGGCCGGCGTAAGCAAGGTGGCGTTCGACCGCAGCGGCTACAAGTACCACGGCCGAGTCCGCGCCCTGGCCGAAGGAGCGCGGGAAGGCGGGCTCCAATTCTGAAAGGTCCGCCAGCGGGCACCAGGAGGTAGATGGCCTTGCCAAGCATCGAGAAAGAACCAGGCGCCAGCCACGAACTCATCGAGAACGTCGTCAAGATCTTCCGTAGCTCCTCCGTCGTCAAGGGCGGGCGCCGCTTCAGCTTCGCCGCACTCGTCGTCGTCGGCGACGGCCGCGGGCGCGTGGGCTACGGCTACGGCAAGGCCAACGAAGTGCCCAATGCCGTAGACAAGGCCATGTCCGGCGCCCGGGCCTCCCTGCGCAACGTCTCGCTGGCAGGCGACACCCTGCCGCACACGGTCACGGGCCGGTTCGGCTCCACCAAGGTGCTCCTCCGTCCCGCCGCCCCGGGCACAGGCGTCATCGCCGGCGCGGGCGTGCGCGCGGTCGTCGAGGCCGCCGGCGTCCGAAACGTGCTCTCCAAAGTCTTCGGCTCCAGAAACCTCAAGAACGTGGTCAAGGCGACGATGGACGCTCTCGGGCAGTTGCGCACGCGAGCCGAGGTCGAGCGCCTGCGTGGGGTGACGATCGAATGAACCTCAATGACGTCAAGAGTATCCCGACCGGCCGCAAGCGCGCCAGGCGCGTGGGCCGTGGCGAGAGCTCGGGCAGTGGCAAGACCTCGGGGCGGGGCACCTCGGGCCAGCGTTCGCGCTCCGGCCGCAAGGGGCACGGCATCTACGAGGGCGGCCAGATGCCCCTCTTCCGCCGCCTGCCCAAGCGCGGATTCAACAACATCGTGTTCGCCCGCCGCTACGCCGTCGTCAACGTCGGCGACCTCAACGGCTTCGGCGACGGCCAGGAAGTGGACCCGGCCGCCCTGATCCAGGCCGGCCTGATCACGCGCGTGCTCGACGGGGTGAAGATTCTCGCCCACGGAGAGCTTCAGCGCAAACTTACCGTGAAAGCCCACCGCTTCAGCGGCGCGGCCCTGGCGAAGATCCAGGCCGCCGGCGGCGAGGCCGTGGTGCTCTGAGGAGGATCGCCCGGGGCGGCGCGATGCTACGCACTTTCGCCAACATCTTCCGAGTGCCCGACCTTCGCAAGAAGGTGCTGGTCACCCTCTTCATGATCGTGGTGTTCCGCCTCGGCACCTATGTGCCGCTGCCCGGCATCAACACGGCCGCGGTCACCCAGGTCGTGGACAAGTTCCGCGAGGGCGGCCGCAGCGCCGCCGGCCGCGCCCTGAGCCTCATTGACCTCTTCACGGGCGGCGCCCTTGGGCGGTGCACCGTCTTCGCCCTCGGCATCATGCCCTACATCAGCGCGTCCATCATCTTCCAACTCCTCACCACCGTCATCAAGCCCCTCGAGGAGCTCCAGCGCGAGGGCGAAGCGGGCCGCAAGAAGATCAACCAGTACACCCGCTATGCCACCGTCGTCCTGTGCATGGTCCAGTCGTTCTTCATGTCCTCGTGGATCGAGGGCCGGCCCTTCGAGGTCCAACTGGTCACCCCGGGCATGCAAGCCGGGCCCTGGTTCGAAATCTCCACGATGCTCGCGCTGACGGCGGGCAGCGTGTTCCTCATGTGGCTGGGCGAGACCCTCACCGAGCACGGCATCGGCAACGGCATCTCCGTGCTCATCATGGCGGGCATCGTGGACCGCATGCCGACCGCCGCCCAGCAGCTCTGGAACAGGGTGGACTGGAGCCGGCCCTTCACCCCCGAGGCCGGCCGGATGAACGTCCTCATGCTCGCCTTCTTCCTCGCCATCTATCTTGGGGTCGTCGTGGGCGTCGTCATGATCACCCAGGGCCAGCGCCGCGTCACCGTGCAGCAGGCCAAACACACGCGCGGCCACCGCGTCTACGGCGGCCAGCGCCACTACATGCCCCTCCGGGTCGGGCAGGCCGGCGTGATCCCCATCATCTTCGCCCAGTCGCTGCTCACCTTCCCCAACATCATCTTCGGCTCCCTGAGCGCCCGCTGGCCGTCGTTCGGCTTCATCGCCGCCGCCTTCCAGGTGGGCTCCTTCACCTACACCTTCGTCTACATCCTCCTGATCGTGTTCTTCTGCTACTTCTGGACCGCCGTCGTCTTCAACCCGCTCAAGATGGCCGAGGAGATGAAGAACTACGGCCACTTCGTCCCCGGCATCCGGCCGGGCAAGATGACCGCCCAGTACCTCGAGCGCCTCATGACCCGCATCACCCTGGCAGGTTCCGCCTTCCTGGCCTTCATCGCCGTCCTGCCGCAGCTCATCCACAGCAGCCTCGACGTGGACGTGAACGTGGCATACCTCTACGGGGGCACCAGCCTGCTCATCATCGTAGGCGTGGCCCTCGAGATCGTTCAGAAGATCGAATCGCACCTCCTCATGCGCCACTACGAGGGCTTCATGAAGAAGGGGCGCATCCACGGCAGGAGTTCATGGTGAGACTCGTCTTCCTGGGCCCCCCCGGCGCCGGCAAAGGCACCCAGGCCATGCAACAAGCCGAGCAGCGCGGTCTTCGCTACATTGCGACGGGCGACGAGTTGCGCAAGGCCATCGCCGCCGGCACCCCGCTCGGCCTCCAGGCCAAAGCCTACACGTCCACCGGGCGCTTGGTGCCCGATGAGGTCATCATCGGCCTGGCTCGGGAGCTGCTCGAGCAGCCCGGAGCCGAGGCCGGGGTCATCTTCGACGGCTTCCCGCGCACGATTGGCCAGGCCGAGGCCCTCGACGCTCTGCTGCGCGAGCGGGGCGAAGCACTCGACGCCGTCCTGTACTTCGACGTTTCGAGCGACGCGGTCGTGAAGCGGCTCTCGGGGCGGCGCGTCTGCCGCCAGTGCGGAGCGACGTTCCACGTCGAGAGCCTGCCCTCCCAGCGCGGCGACGTGTGCGACCGCTGCGGAGGCGCGCTCTACCAGCGCGAGGACGACCGCGCCGAGACCGTGAGCCGCCGCCTACAGGTCTACCAGGAGCAGACGGCTGCCCTGCTGGACTACTATCGGGCGCAAGGCCTCCTGGTGCGGCTCCAGGCTGACCGCAGCATCGCCGAAGTGCGAGCCGCGGTCAATGCGGCCATTGAGGCGACGGCGCGCCGCAGAGCCCCAAAGGCCGCAGCAACCGGGCAGGGCAGCGCTTGATCACGCTGAAGTCCGAGCGCGAACTGGAGAAGATCCGGACCGCTTGTCGTATAGTCGCCGACGTGCTCGAACTGGTGCGCACCCTGGCCCGGCCAGGGGTGACGACGGCGTACCTTGACAAAGAGGCCGAAAAACGCATAATAGAGTGCGGAGCCGAGCCCGCGTTCAAAGGCCACGGGGCCTCTGGCCGACGGCTCGGCTTCCCGGCCAGCTTGTGCACGTCGGTGAACGAAGAAGTCGTGCACGGCATCCCCGGCGAGCGCGTTTTGCTCGACGGGGATCTGCTGAGTGTAGATGTGGGTGCGCGCTGTGCGGGCTACTACGGCGACGGCGCCGTCACGCTGCCGATCGGCCGGGTGGCACCCGCGGCGCAACATTTGGTGGACGTTTGCCTGGAGGCCCTGCACCGAGGCATCCAGGCCGCCGGCCCGGGCCGGCGCCTTGCCGACATCAGCCGCAGCGTGCAGCGGCACGTCGAGGCGCACGGCTTCTCGGTGGTGCGCGACCTGGTCGGCCACGGCATCGGCTCGAGCCTTTGGGAAGAGCCGCAAGTGCCGAATTTCTACAGCCCGAGCCTGCGCGACGTCGTGTTGCGGCCGGGCATGGTGCTGGCGATTGAGCCGATGATCAACGCCGGCAAGTGGCAGGTGAAGACCCTGGCGAACCGTTGGACGGTGGTGAGCGCCGACGGCTCGCTCTCGGCCCATTTCGAGCACACCGTGTGCATCACGGCGAGCGGGGTGGAAGTGATGACGACGCCTCCTCGCCAGAAGGGCTAGGCCAGCGAATGGGCAAAGAGCAAGGGATCCGTGTCGAAGCCACCGTGAGAGAATCGCTCCCGAACGCCGTGTTCCGGGTGCAACTGGAGAACGGCCACATTGTGACCGCGCACGTCTCCGGCAAGATGCGGATGCACTTCATCCGCATCCTTCCCGGCGACCGCGTGACCGTGGAACTGTCGCCCTACGACCTGAGCAAGGGGCGGATTGTGTACCGCGAGTAGCCGCCCCGGGCGGCGCGGAAGGACGAACGACCCATGAAAGTGCGTTCCTCGATTCGACGGGTGTGTGAGAACTGCAAGCTCGTGCGGCGCCGGGGCGTGGTGCGCGTGCTCTGCACGAACCCGCGCCACAAGCAGCGCCAGGGCTGAGCGCCCCGCGAGGCCGCATCACGAAAGGAATCTCGAGCATGCCGCGAGTCGCTGGCGTGGACATTCCAGCCAACAAGCGCAGCGTGGTTGCGCTGACCTACATCTACGGGATCGGGCCGACCTCGGCGAAGCGTATCCTTCAGCAGGCCGGCATAGACGAAAACGTGCGCGCCAAGGACCTCTCGGAAGACGAGCTGTCGCGCATCGCCTCGATCGTGGACAAGAACTACATGGTCGAGGGCGAGCTTCGCCGCCTGCTCTCGCAGAACATCTCGCGGCTGCGCGAGATCGGGTGCTACCGCGGCCTGCGGCATCGCCTGGGCCTCCCGGTCCGGGGCCAGCGCACCCGCACCAACGCGCGCACGCGCAAGGGGCCGCGCAAGACCGTGGCCGGCAAGAAGAGCGTCAAGGAACAGCGCGGCTGAGCCGTCAGCACAGGAGCACGCATGGGCAAGACCGCTACCCCGACCAAAGGCCCCAAGGCGACGCGGAGGCGCGTTCGACGCACCGTCTCGCTCGGGGTCGCTCACATCCAGGCCTCGTTCAACAACACGGTGGTCACCATCACCGACCTCAACGGCGACGCCCTGTGCTGGGCCTCGTCCGGCAGCATCGGCTTCAAAGGCTCGCGCAAGAGCACGCCCTTCGCCGCCCAGCGGGCCGCCGAGAGCGTGGCGCAGCAGGCCCAGAAGCTCGGCGTCCGAGCCGTCGAGGTCCGAGTCAAAGGGCCCGGCTCCGGCCGTGAATCCGCCATTCGCGCCCTCCAGGCCGCCGGCCTGGAAATCAAGTCCATCGAGGACGTCACCCCCCTGCCTCACAATGGCTGCCGCCCGCGCAAGAAGCGGCGTGTATGAGTGAGGGAGCTTGAGAGGAGTTCCAGCCGTTGGGTAGAGATGCCGGTCCGAAGTGCAGACTCTGTCGCCGGGAAGGCATGAAGCTGTTCCTCAAGGGGCCGCGGTGCGAGAGCGCCAAGTGCGCCGTCAGCCGCCGCGACTACCCGCCCGGAATGCATGCGTGGCGCCGCGCCAAGTTCTCCGCCTACGGGGCTCAGCTCCGCGAGAAGCAGAAGCTAAAGAGATTCTATGGGATCCTGGAGCGCCAGTTCCGCCGCTACTTCGCCGAGGCCGAGCGGCAGGCGGGGAACACGGGGGAGAACCTGCTGCTCGCCCTCGAACGCCGGCTCGACAACGTGCTTCACCAGCTCGGCCTGGCCGCCTCCCGCGCCCAGGCGCGGCAGTTGATCACCCACGGGCACATCGAGGTGAACGGGGCCAGCATCACCTCGCCCTCGCACCCTGTGCGGCCCGGCGACGTGATTGCGCCCCGGCGCAGCGAGGCAACCGCCAAGCTCATCGCGCACGCGCGCGAGGCCGCGAAGGGCCGTGCTGTGCCCAGTTGGCTCGAGGTTACCGAGGAACCCCTGCAAGGGCGTGTGGTCAACCTGCCCAACCGCGAAGAGGTCGGCATCGAGGTCAGGGAACAGCTCATCGTCGAGCTGTGCTCCAAGTAGCCTGAGGGACGAACGGTTCCGGATCCAGAACCCGGCCGCAACGCCGTGAACGGCGGCCCCCGCCGGGAGGAGAAACGAATGCGAATCCGCTGGCGAGGTTTCGAGCTCCCGACCCGCGTCGTGTGTGAGCGCGAGTCGTTGACCGGCTCGTACGGCAAGTTCATCGCCGAGCCCTTCGAGCGGGGCTTCGGCACCACCATAGGCAACAGCCTGCGGCGCGTCCTCCTCTCGTCCATCGAGGGCGCGGCTGTGACCTCGGTGCGCATCGAAGGCGTGCAGCACCAGTACTCCACCATCGCGGGCGTCGTGGAGGACGTCACCGATATCATCCTCAATATCAAACAGATCCGCCTTCGCCTCTTGTCCGAAGGGCCCAAGGTCCTGAAGATTGAACGCCGCACGCGCGGCGAAGTCACGGCGGCCGATATCCAGGCCGACCCGGACGTCGAGATCGTGAACCCCGAACTCCACATTGCCACCCTCAACGAGGACGTTCCGTTCATCGTCGAGATGGGGGCCCGCCGGGGCAGGGGGTATGCGACGGCCGAGGAGAACACCAAGCCTGAGCAGGAGATTGGGGTCATCCCGGTCGACTCGCTCTTCTCTCCCGTGCGCCGCGTGAACTACAGGGCAGAGAACACCCGTGTCGGCCAGAAGACGAACTATGATCGCCTGACCGTCGAGATCTGGACCGATGGCACCGTGAGCCCGGAGATCGGCCTGGTGGAGGCGTCGAGAATCCTCCGCAAGCACCTCGACCCGTTCATCCTGTACTTCGAAATCGGGCGCGAGCTGCCTGCCGAGAAGACCGAGAAGGCGGCCAAACGCCGCGAGCCGAGACAGATCTCCGACGAACTCAGCCGTCGGCTCGGCATGACGATTGAGGAACTCGACCTGTCCGTGCGCGCGCAGAACTGCCTGGAATCGGAGAACATCCAGACCGTGCGCGATCTCATCGTGAGGACCGAGGCCCAGCTCCTGGCCGTGCGGAACCTGGGCAAGACCTCGTTGCAGGACATCAAGAACAAACTCGCCAATCTGGGCCTGTCGCTCGGCATGAGCATTGACGCTCTCCCGGCCGCCGAAGGCGAGGCAGCGCGAAGCGAGAGCTGACCATGAGACATCGAAAGGGCGGAAGAAAACTCAGTCGCACCGACGCGCACCGCAAGGCCATGCTGCGCAACCTCGTCAGCAGCCTGCTGACGGCGGAGGCGAAGGACGGCATGCCGCCCCGCGTGACCACCACGGTGCCGAAGGCCAAGGAAGCGCGGCGCGTGGCCGAGCGGGCCATCACGCTGGGCAAGAAGGGCACGCTCCACGCCCGGAGGCAGGCCCTCGAACTCCTGGCGAACAAGCGCGTCGTGAAGCAGCTGTTCGAGAACGTGGCGCCCCTGTACGCCGCCCGCAACGGCGGCTACACCCGCATCGTGCGGCTCGTGAAGACCAGGGTCGGCGACGCGTCGCCCCTGTGCTATCTGGAACTCGTCTCCGAGGCCGCGGGCGGGGCTCAGAAAGCCGCCGAGCCCGTGGCGCCCAAGGTCGCAACGGCGGCCGGCGGCGAGGCGGGCGCAGGGAAACCGTAGAGGGAGTCCGACGGCGGCAGGGCGGCGCAAAGCGCGCCTGCTGCCCGAACGGCTCCGTTGGGCGATTAGCTCAGTTGGCTAGAGCGTTAGCTCGACAAGCTAAAGGTCACTGGTTCGAGCCCAGTATCGCCCACCACACGAGGCCGGCCGGCAGTTGCCGCGCCGGCCGTTCGGCATGTGCATAGGAATGGTCCGCTATGGGCGATAAGCCGGGCGATTCCCACGACCACGCGGCGCCTGCCGCGCCCCTCGATGTGCTCCGTCATACGGCGGCGCACGTTATGGCGCACGCCGTCACGCGCCTGTTCCCCGGCACGAAGCTGGACATTGGGCCGGCCATCGCGGACGGGTTCTACTATGATTTCGATCTCCCGCGCCCGCTGTCAGACGCCGACTTGGCGGGCATCGAGGCCGAGATGAAGCGGATTATCGAGGCCGACATCCCGCTTGTCCGCGTCGAGTTGCCCCGTGACGAGGCGATTCGCCGGATGGCCGCGGCCCAGCAGCCCTACAAGGTCGAGCGCCTCCGAGAGATGCCCGACGACACCGTGAGCTTCTACGAACAGGGCGAGTTCGCTGACCTGTGCCGCGGTCCGCATCTGCCGAGCACGGGCGGCGTTGGCGCCTTCAAGCTCCTCAGCATCGCCGGCGCCTACTGGCGGGGCGACGAGCACAACCCCATGCTCACCCGGCTTTACGGCACGGCGTTCGCCACCCGCGCGGAACTCGACGAGCACCTGCGTCTCCTCGAGGAGGCCAAGCGTCGCGACCACCGCAAGCTGGGCAAGGAGCTCGATCTCTTCAGTTTCCACGACGAGGGCCCCGGCTTCCCGCTCTTCCACCCCAAGGGAATGATCCTGTGGAACGAGCTCATGGGCTTCTGGAACCAGCTCCACGCCCAACACGGCTACGTGCAACTCCGCACTCCGATCCTTCTGCGGAAGGCGTGCTGGGAGCAGTCGGGTCACTGGGACCACTACCGCGACAAAATGTATGCGACCGAGATTGACAACGAGGAATACGCCATCAAGCCCATGAACTGCGTGGGCTCGATGCTCTACTACCGCAGCAGACTCCACAGCTACCGCGAGTTTCCGCTGCGCGTGGCCGAAGTGGGGATCGTCCATCGGCACGAGAAGTCCGGCGAACTCCACGGCCTCCTGCGAGTGCGCCAGTTCACCCAGGACGACGCCCACATCTTCATGACCCCGGAGCAAATCCCCGCCGAGGTGCTGGGCGTCATGAACCTGGTGGACACCGTTTACGCGACCTTCGGCCTGCCGTATCACCTCGAGCTCTCGACCCGGCCGGCGAAATCCATCGGCAGCGATGAGGCCTGGGAGGCGGCCACGAACGGCTTGCGTGCGGCCCTGGACGCCAAGGGCCTGCCCTACAAGATCAATGAGGGCGATGGAGCGTTCTACGGGCCGAAGATCGACTTCCACGTGCGCGATGCCCTGAATCGCACGTGGCAGTGCGCGACGATCCAGCTCGACTTCGCCATGCCCGAGCAGTTCGACCTGACCTACGTGGGGGCCGACAATCAGCGGCACCGGCCCGTGATGATCCACCGCGTCGTCTACGGCGCGATCGAGCGGTTCATTGCCGTGCTGATCGAGCACTTCGCCGGGGCATTTCCCCTCTGGCTGGCGCCGGAGCAGGTGCGCGTGGCCCCCATCTCCGAAGGCCAAGCCGACGGGGCTGCCCGCGTGCGGCAAGTGCTCGCCGAGGCGGGCGTCCGGGCCACGGTGGATGCCCGTAGCGAGAAGATCGGCCACAAGATCCGCGAGGCGACGATCGAGAAGATCCCCTACGTGGTCGTGCTCGGCGCCCGTGAGGTCGAGGCTGGCACCGTGGCGGTGCGGAAGCGTGGCGAGGGGGACCTCGGTGCGTGCCCTCTCGACACGTTTGTGGAGCGTGTGCGTCGGGAAATCGCACTCAAGGCCCGATAGGAGGTGGTGTCACAATTTCCCAGGATGCCAAGATCAACGAGCAGATTCGCAGCCCGCAGGTGCGCCTCATCGGCCTGGAAGGCGAGCAGTTGGGCATCAAGTCGCTCGGCGACGCGCTGGGCATCGCGCGCGAAGCGGGGGTGGACCTCGTTGAGGTCGCCCCGCAGGCGAAGCCGCCCGTCTGCAAGCTGATGGACTACGGCAAGTTCAAGTACCGGCAGAGGAAGCGCGCCCATCAGGCCAAGGCCCAGCACCACAGGGTGCACACGAAGGAGATTCGCCTGCACCCGAAGACGAGCGACCACGACCTGGAGGTGAAAGCCCGGCACGCGCGCAAGCTGCTCAGCCTGGGCGACAAGATCCAGGTCAACGTCTTCTTCAAGGGCCGCGAGATGGCCCACCGGGAGCTTGGCCACGAGGTGCTCACGAAGTTCGCCGCCCAGCTCGCCGAAGTTGTCAAGGTCGAGCAGGAGGCCCGGCTCGAGGGGCGGCGCATGACGATGATGCTCGTGCCGAAGTAGGCTGTCGGGCGGCTCGCCCGTTTGGTAGTCGCGGCTGGCTCCGCCACCGCGCGGGGCCGCTTTGCGTCGCCAGTGGTTCATGCCCAGAATGGGGAACAGTGCCATGCCCAAGCTCAAGTCGCACAAGGGCCTCAAGGCCCGAATGCGTGTCACCCGAAGAGGGAAGATCGTCCGTCGCAAGAGCGGAAAGAGCCACCTGATGAGCTCGAAGAACGCCAAGCGGCGTCGGAGCCTGAGCCGCCCCACCGGTGTGGATGGGAGGATCGGGAAGACCCTCATCCGTGCCCTTACGGGTGGCTAGAGCCACCCAGGAGACCCGACCATGCCCAGAGCCACACGGTCGCCGGCGCGGCGCCGGCGGCACAAGCGATTCCTCAAGGCCGCCAGCGGGTACTGGGGCGCGCGCTCGCGCCTGTACCGCATCGCCAAGCAGGCCGTCACCCGTTCCCTGGCCTATGCCTACCGCGATCGACGCACCCGCAAGCGCGACTTCCGCGCGTTGTGGATCACGCGGGTGAACGCGGCGTGCCGCCAGCGGGGCATTGCCTACAACCGCTTCATCCACGCGCTAGGCAAGGCGGGGGTCGCACTCAACCGGAAGATGCTCGCCGAGATCGCCATTGCCGACCCCGCCGGCTTCGACCGCCTGGTGGCGCTGGCGCGCGGCGAGGCGAGCTGAGCCGTGTTCGAGGGGGTGCCGCTTGATCGAAGCCCTGCAGAAAGTGCGCGCCGAAACCCTTGCCCGGGTGCAGGCCGCCCAGTCGCTCGAGGAACTGGAGCGGGCGCGTGTGGCCTGCCTGGGGCGCAGCGGCGCCCTCAAGGCGCTGCTCCAGGGTCTGGCGCAACTCCCTGCCGAGGAGCGGCCTGCTGTCGGCCGGCTCGCCAATGAGTTGAAGGCGGCGGTTCAGGACGCCATCGCCGCCCGCCAGCAGGAGCTTGCCCGGAGGGCCACACAGGCGGCCGAAGCCCTGCTGGACATCACCCTCCCGGGCCAGCGGCAGCCCGTGGGGCACGAGCACCCGCTGCGCCTGGTCGAGGCCGAGCTCCGCGAGATCTTCGCCCGCCTGGGCTTCGAGGCCGTCGAGGGGCCTGAGGTCGAGCTCGAGTACTACAACTTCGACGCCCTCAACATCCCGGCCGAACACCCGTCGCACGACAGCTTCGACACCTTCTACATCCAGGGCGATGTGCTCCTGCGCTCCCACACGTCCCCCGTGCAGGTTCGCGTCATGGAGCAGCGGCGTCCCCCCGTGCGGGTCGTGGTGCCGGGCAGGGTATATCGCCCGGACACCGCCGATGCCACCCATTCGCCCGTCTTCCACCAGATCGAGGGGCTCGCCGTCGGCGAGGGCGTAACCTTTGCCGACCTGAAGGCCGTGCTCACAATGGCCATGCGCGAGCTGTTCGGGCCGCGCACCGAAACCCGCTTCCGGCCGTCCTTCTTCCCCTTCACGGAGCCGAGCGCGGAAGTAGACGTGTGCTGCGAACTGGGCGGCGAGCGTCGCTGGCTCGAGCTGCTGGGCGCGGGCATGGTGCACCCCAAAGTGCTCGAGGCGGTGGGCTACGACGCCGAGCGCTACACGGGCTTCGCCTTCGGCATGGGCATCGACCGCGTGGCCCTGCTGAAGTATGGTATCCCCGACATCCGCCTTCTTCTGGAAAACGACGTGCGGTTCCTCGAGCAGTTCTGACGCCGGCGGGCGGCTGCTCGGGGCCCCGGCGAGGACGGTTCGCGACCCGTCGCACATCAGGTGACGAGAGGCCATGCTCGACTGCCGCCGCGAAACCCTGCCCAACGGCCTGAGGGTGATCTACGTGCGGATGCCGAGCTTCCACTCGGCCATCGCCATCGCCTATCTCCGGATGGGGCCCCGCTTCGAGACGCCGGAGCACAATGGCCTGTCGCACTTCGTCGAGCACGTGCTCTTCAAGGGGACCCGGCGGTTCCCCGACCCCGCCGCCGTGTCGCGCGAGATAGACGCCTATGGCCTCGAGCTCAACGGGGCCACGATGCCCGAGTACACCGAGCTGGTGGCAGGCAGCCACTCGCGCCACTTCCGCCACGCCCTTGAACTCCTTGCCGAGCTCCTGCTTCACCCGCGTTTCGCGCCCGACCACGTGGAGGTCGAGCGGCGGGTAGTGCTCGAGGAGATGAGCCAGTATCGCGATCTGGCCGGCGAGGACGCAAGCATAGACGAGCTGTGCAACGAGCTCATGTGGCCGCACGAGGGCTACGGGTTCAGTTGCCTCGGCGCCGAGGACCGGGTGGCTCAGTTCACGCGCGAGGACATCGAGGCGCACTATCGCCGCTTCCTGACCGCGGGGAACGTGGTGCTCTGCGTGGCCGGCAACTTCTCCGAGCGCGACGTGGCCGATGCCCTCGGGCCGGTGTTCGATGGGCTCCGCGTGGGCGAGACGGCCGCCTCCCGCGAGCTCAACGGCCAGCAGTCGAGCGCCCGCTGGCTCTTCCGCTCCGCGCCTACCCAACTGACGCACGTGAAGCTGTGCCACAAGGCCTGCTCGTACCACGACCCCCAGGTGTACCCCATTCTGCTCATCAGCGACATCCTGGGCGGCGGCGTCACCTCGCGCCTGTTCGCCCGGCTGCGCGAGCGCGAGGGGCTGGTCTACGACATCTCGTCCGGCACCACGCTCTTCGCCGACTGCGGCTGGGTGGACGTGGCGACGACGACCAGCCGCCGGAAGCTGGCCGACACGGTCGAGGCGACGCTCGAGGAGATCCGCCGCCTGGCCGACGAGGGGGTGGCCGAGAGCCAGCTCCAGTGCGTCAAGGAGCGGGTTGCGTGCGGGATGGAGATGCTCGAGGACAGCCCCGCCGACCTGGCGGAGTGGCTCGGCGCCCGGGAGGTGCTCCTCGCCCCCGCGAAGCTCGTCACGCCGACCGACGAGGCCGAACGCCTCAAGGCCGTGACGGCGGACGACATCCGACGCGTGGCGCAACAGGTCTTCCAGCCGTCGCGGCGAAGCCTGGTGGTCGTGGGGCCAACGTCCTGGTTCCAGCGGCGGCGCATCGGGCGGGCAGTCGCACAGTGACGCGGCACGGCGGGCGCTGCGACGAGGCCATCTGACTGAGGTCGAGGCGTCATGGCGAGGTCCCGACGGCTCGAGTGGTTCCTGGCGGAGCACGTGGGCACGCGCGTGTGGGCGATCGTGTGCCGCTCGCTGCGCCTCAAGGTGTATGACGACGAACACCTGGAGGACCTCGAGAAGCAGAGCGGCGCCATCGCCTTCGCCTCGTGGCACTATGAGATGCTGCCCACCCTGTACCACCATCGCCACTGCAACGGGTGCACGTTCACCGGAGAGCACGGCGATGCCGAGCTGGTGGCCCGCGCGGTGCGCCACCTCGGCTATACACCCATCCGCGGCTCGACCACGCACGGCGGGGTGCGGGGGCTGATTGACCTGGTGCACGCGATGCGCAGCGGGCTGAGCCTCGGCTTCACGCCCGACGGCCCGCGCGGCCCGCGCTGCGTCGCCCAGGTGGGCATTGCCATCCTCTCGCAGAAGAGCGGCTGCCCGGTGGTGCCTATGGGCTTCGCGTCCGAGTGGTTCTGGCAGTTCCGGTCGTGGGACCGCATGCGCATACCCAAGCCGGGGTCGCGCGCCGTGCTGTGCTACGGCGCGGGCATCCAGGTGCCGCCCAAGCTGACCCAGGCGACGTTGGAGGTCTGGCGCAAGCGGATCGAGGACGCCATCACGCACGTGAGCCGCCGAGCCGAGATCCTGCTGGGCCTGCCGCCCGAACGCAGCGCATTCGCCGATTGAGCGGAGGAGTGCCGTGGCCAAGGTTGCCATCGTGCGATGCGCGGACTACGAGCCGCAGCGTGTGGACGATGCGGTGCGTCGGGCGCTGGACCTCATCGGCGGCCTGGGCCCGATCGTGAGGCCCGGTCAACGCGTGCTGCTCAAGCCCAACCTGCTGCGTGCGGCGCCGCCCGAGCGCGCCGTCACAACACACCCGACCCTCATCCGCTCGATGGCGGCGGCCGTGCGCGAGGCCGGGGCGCAAGCCTGGGTGGGGGACTCCCCGGGCGGCATCCAGTGGAATGTCACGGACAAGGTGCTCGCGGAGAGCGGCGTCGGCCCCGCCGCGCTCGAGGCAGGGGCCGAGATCAAGGACTTCGAGGCGGGTGGCACGGTGGCGATGGAGTGTCCCGAGGCGATGGTCCTCAAGAAGTTTGCCTTGGCCCGCGCGGTGCGGGAGGCCGATGCCGTGTTCTCCCTGGCGAAGCTCAAGACGCACTGCCAGACGCTCTACTCGGGCGCCGTGAAGAACCTTCTCGGCTGCCTGCCCGGGGGCGGGAAGATTCGCGTGCACCAGCTCGCCCCCAAGTCGCGCCAGCTCTGGGCGGCGTTTCTGGACATCTATGCGGTGGTTCGCCCGCGTCTGGCGTTGATAGACGGCATCGTGGCCATGGAGGGCGAGGGGCCCAGCCACGGCAAGGTGCGGCCCCTGGGCCTGCTCATCGCCAGCGAGGACAGCGTGGCGGCCGACGCGGTGGCGTGCCGCGTGATCGGCTATCCGCCTCGCGCGGTGAAGCTCTTCGAGCAGGCCGAGGAGCGCGGCCTCGGCGTCGGCGACCTGAAACAGATCGAGGTCGTCGGTGTCCCCATCGAAGAGGCCGCGGTGCGCGACTTCGTGCGCCCGTCGAACTTCGCCTTCGAGGTGATCCCGGGCTTCCTGATGAAGCTCATCGGGCGCGGCGTGTCGGTGAAGCCGGAAATCGTCCAGGAACTGTGCAAGAAGTGCGGGATGTGCCAGCGAAGCTGCCCCGCCGACGCCATCGCCCGCCACGAGGGGCTGGCGATTGACCCCGCGAAGTGCGTGCGGTGCTTCTGCTGCCACGAGCTGTGCCCGCACGACGCCATCGCGCTGAAGCGGGCGTGGTTCATCCGCCTTTACGACTACATGCGGCACCAGCGCAAGAGACGCAAGCACGCCAGGCAATCGGGAGCCCCACGATGAGCGACATCGGCCAGCGGCTGATCGGGGTGGCGGGTTTGGGCGTGCTGCTCGGGCTCGCGTGGCTCCTGTCGTGCGACCGCCGCCGGTTCCCCGTCCGCGTGGTGGCGTGGGGGCTGGGCCTGCAACTGGCCTTCGCGCTCCTGATCCTCAAGACCCGGGCGGGGCGGGCGGCCTTCGCGTGGGCCAACGATGCGTTCGCGCGGCTGATCAGTTTCGCCGACGACGGGGCGCGGTTCGTGGTCGGCGACTGGAGCGTGCCGGTGCAGGTGACCGATGCGGTGACGGGCAAGCCGCACGCCATCGGTTTCCTCCTGGCGTTCAAGGTGCTGCCGGTGATCATCTTCTTCGCGGCGCTGATGAGCATCCTGTACCACCTCGGCGTGATGCAGAAGGTGGTGGCCGGCATGGCATGGCTGATGAAGCGCTGCATGCGGGTGAGCGGCGCGGAGTCGCTGGTCGCGGCCACGGAGGTGTTCGTGGGCATGACCGAGGCCCCGCTGGCCATCCGCCCCTATCTCGCCCGCCTCACCGAGAGCGAGCTGATGGCGGTGATGGTGTGCGGCCTGGCCAATATCGCGGGCAGCGTGCTGGCCCTCTACGTGAGCTTCGGCATCAACGCCGGGCACCTGCTGTGCGCGAGCGTCATGTCGGCTCCCGCGGCCCTGGTGATCGCCAAGATCATGATTCCCGAGACGGGAGAGCCCGACACGGCGGGCAGCGTGCGCATCCCCTACGAGCGCACCACGAACAACGTCATTGACGCCGCCGCGGTGGGGGCGACCGACGGCTTGAAGTTGGCGCTGAACGTGGCGACCATGCTGGTCGCCTTCGTGGCCCTGCTGGCGCTCGTGAACTTCCTGCTCGCGGGTGTTCATGAGGCGGCGTTGCGTTGGCTCGGTTGGGGCGGCTTCCCCGCGAGGCTGGAGGAGATCTTCGGCTGGCTCTTCCGGCCCCTGGCCTTCGTGATGGGCGTGCCGTGGGGGGAATCGGGGGCCGTCGGCTCGCTCATGGGCGTGAAGATCGGCCTCAACGAACTGATCGCCTACCAGAAGCTGGCGGGGATGCACGCGGAGCTCTCCGAGCGCTCGTTCACCATCGCCACCTATGCCCTGTGCGGCTTCGCCAATTTCGGGTCGCTGGCCATCCAGATCGGCGGCGTGAGCGCCCTGGTGCCCGAGCGGCGGCAGGACCTGTCGCGCCTGAGCCTGCGCGCCCTGGCCGGCGGCACGCTCGCCACCTTCATGACCGCCACGATCGCGGGAATGCTCCTCTAGGAGCCTGTCCACGAATCCCCGTGGGCTGCGTTGCCGGCGCCAGCGGGCTGGATGCGAGGCGCGGCGACGCAGGCGATGCTACGGAGCGCATCGCTGAGGAGCCGCAACGCGGCAGCCGGCCCGCTGACGCCGCAACCCGAAGGGACGCCGCGACTTCTGGCCGCCCGCTGTGTCGCTCATCGTCCGCGATGCGCTCCGTTGCATCGCCTCCTCCGCGCTCCTTGCGTGCGGCCCGAATCGGCGGCGTCGCAGCCTCACGCGGATTCTCGGACAGGCTCCTAGGCATCCCTGCAATCGCCGGCCCGCAACGCAGGATCGGGCGGGGATCGCCAAGGGCCAAGCAGGGGAGTCTGCCCGCTTCGGCACCCTCTTTGAGCAGGGACTTGACCCGTCGAAGCGCTCGCAGCTCAGCGCCCACTACAGCAGCCGCGATGGCACTGTGACCCTTGTCGAGCCGGTCGTCATGCAGCCGCTTCGCCGCGAGTGGGCCGAGCTGCGCGCCACCCTCGACTCCTTCCTCACCACGGGGAAGAAGCCGCATGCAGAGGCCGCAGAGGAGGCAGGGAAGACGGCCGTTTGTAGTGCGGGCTTCAGCCCGTCTTCTGAAGTGGCCGAGGAGAAGAAACGGCCTGAAGGCCGCATTGCGAACGCGAAGCCGCTCCGCGGCCCCTCCCTCAGGACGGCCCGCGACGCGGCCATCGCCCTCGTCAACCGCTTCCGCCTGCGGCTCGGGGAACTCCCTCTATGCGACTCTGCAACTACTCAAGGACCCAGGGGAGTCCGTCATCACCTGCGCAGCGGGGATGAGCAACGAGGCGATCCTCGAGAAACTCCTGGCCCTGAACCTTGAGCGGGCCGCGACCGAGGGCTGAGTCATCCCACAAGGTCACACGCGCCCCCCCCAGGAACCGGGAAGTCTGGGAGACTCTGGAAGAGTCTGGACGTGTTGTGGTGTGCCGGAGGATGAGCGCTACCTGTAGTGGCGAAGCTGGGCCGAGGGGCGAGAGGGGCCAGATTGCGATCTCGGTCACCCGTCGCGGCGGAGGAGGGCAAGGACCTCGTCCGCCGCGCGGCCGGCGGCGCCGGGTTCGCCGAGGCGAGGGCGCACTTCGGCGACGAGTTCGCGACCCATTTGCTCGAGCCCGCCGCTGCGGATGAGCTTGATGGCCTTGCGGGCGATTCGCCTGGGCGTTGCCTTCCCCTGGAGGAGTTCGGGCACGATCTCGCGGCCGGCGACGAGGTTGGCGAGCGAGATGTGGCGCACGCCCCGCACGAGGAGCCAGGCGAGGAAGGCGGTGAAGGGGGCGACCTTGTAGGTGACGATCATCGGGGTGCCGATGATGCCGGCCTCGAGGGTGGCGGTGCCGGAGGCGATGAGGAGGAGGTCGGAGGCGGCCATCAGTTCGCGGGCCTTGCCGGGAAGAATGTGGAGAGGCAGCGAAGCACGGCGAGCCCACGCACTGTACTCGTCTGGACCGAGCGAAGGGGCCGGGGCAGTGGCGACCGTCACGTTGCCGAGTTCCCGGGCGATGCGATCGGCGGCTCCGAGCATGGCGGGCAAGAGGCGGTGGACCTCGCTCTTGCGGCTGCCGGGCAGAAGGCCGAGGATGAATGTGTCGGCGGGCAGGCCCAAGTCGGCGGCGAAGCGGCGGTCCTGGCGGTACGTGGCCAGGCTGTCGAGCAGAGGGTGGCCGACGAAGGTGGCCTCGACGCCGTGGCGGGCGTAGAAGGCGGGCTCGAAGGGGAGGATGACGAGCCGCTTGTCGGTGTAGCGGCGGATCTTCGTCACGCGGCTCTGGTGCCAGGCCCAGACCTGGGGGCAGATGTAGTAGACGACGCGGACGCCGCGCTCGTGCGCCCAGCGGGCGAAGCGGAGGTTGAACGCGGGGTAGTCAATGAGCACGACGGCGTCGGGGTGGCGACGTTCGAGTTCGGCGATCATCGCGTGGAAGACGCGGTTGATGCGGCGAAGGATGCCGAGCACCTCGGTGATGCCGACGGCGGCGAGGGCGGTGACGTCGTGGATGACCTCGACGCCGGCCTCGCGCATCCAGTGGCCGCCCATGCCGGCGAGGGCGATGTCGGGCTGGCGCTGGCGGAGGGCAAGGGCGAGGCGGGCGCCGTGGTAGTCGCCCGAGGCTTCGCCTGCGAGGATGAAGAGCGAGTGGCTCATGGGGGAGTGTGGCGCTCGCGGTTGGCCCGGATGCTGTCGAGGATGCGCCAGGCGAGTTCGAGCGCCCGGCGTGCGTCAGCCCCCGAGCACGCGGGCCGGGCGCCGGTGGCGACGCAGTGGAGGAAGGCGATGAGCTCCTGCTCGAGGGCATCGTGGATGCTCAGCGGGATCTCCTCGACGGCGATGAGCTTCTCGTAAACGAAGGCCTTGGCGTCGGGGATGGTGGCCGGGTCAATCGTTGCAGGGTCTGGGGCGTCGGGCCGCTTGCGGAAGAGCAGCGCCCTGCGCTCGCCGTAGTTGATGGAGAGATAGGAATCGCGCTGGATGATGCGGAGCTTGCGCACGGCGCGGGTGGCCACCCGGCTGGCCGTGAGGTTGGCTACGCAGCCGCTCGCGAAGGTGAGGCGGGCGTTGGCGATGTCCTCGTGGCGCGAGAGGGCCGGCACGCCGACGGCCTCGATGGCCGTGATGGCGGAGGGGATGAGCTCGAGCAGAATGTCGAGGTCGTGGATCATCAGGTCGAGCACGACTCCGATGTCCATCGAGCGGAAGGTGAAGGGGCTGATGCGGTCGCATTCGACGTAGAGGGGGTCCTGGAGGTAGCCCTTGGCGGCGATGAGGGCGGGGTTGAAGCGCTCGACGTGGCCGACCTGGATGGTGGCGCCGCGGCGCTCGGCGAGGCTGAGCAGTTCGTCGGCCTCGGGCAGCGTGCGGGTGAAGGGCTTCTCGATGAGGACGGCGCGGCCGCGGTCAATGAAGTCGCGCGCCACGGCGAAGTGGCCCGCTGTGGGCACGGCGATGCTGGCGGCATCCACCTGCTCGATGAGATCGTGGTAGTCGGCCACGGCGGCCACACCGTAGGTGGCAGCGAGACGCTGGGCGCGGTCCAAGGCCACGTCGGCAATGCCCACGAGTTCCGCCTGCGGCAGGCCCGCGTAGAGGCGAGCGTGATGGCGCCCCAGATGGCCGGCGCCGACGACGGCAACACGAACGGGTTGGCTCATGGGCGATCCCCGTGTGGCGGCGGTGTGGGCATCAGGCTTTCTGGCGCAGCGCCTCGCGCGCCCGGCCCTGACGCCCCGCGTGCATCTTGCGCAGGAACTCGATGAGGTAACGGACCTCGGGGGTGAGCGGCTCGGTGGCGGCGAGGAGCTGGTCCACGGCCTGGGCCGCGGTGAGGTGCGAGCGGTAGATGAGGCGCTGGGCCTCCTTGAGCGCCTCGATGGCCGGCGTGGCAAAGCCGCGCCGCTTGAGGCCGATGGTGTTGACGCCACGGACCTTGGCGGGGCTGCCCTCCGTGATCATGTACGGCGGGCAGTCGTGCACGATGCGCGAGCCGCCACCGATGAACGAGTGCGTGCCCACCGTGACGAACTGGTGCAGGCCCACCATGCCGCCGAACCACGCCTTGTCTTCGATCTTGCAGTGCCCGCTCAGGCCCACGTAGTTGGCCATGACGATGTCGTTGCCGACCTCGCAGTCGTGGGCGATATGGCAGTAGGCCATCAGGAAGTTCCTCGAGCCTACGCGCGTAACCCAGTCCTGCTTGGTGGATGCGGCATTGATGGTGACGTATTCGCGCAGCGTGTTGTCGTCGCCGATCTCCACGCGGGTCGGCTCGCCGCGGTGGCCGAGGTCCTGGGGCCAGGTGCCGATAACGGCGTACGGGCCGATGATGTTGCGGGCGCCCAGGGTCGTGTGGCCCGTGATGATGGTGCCCGTCTTCAGCACCACGCCGGGCCCGATGCGCACGTTCTCGTCCACGGTCACGCAGGGGCCCACGACGACGTCGTCGGCGAGTTCGGCCTTCGGGTGCACGAGCGCGGTAGGGTGGATCTGTGGGGGCATGCGGGCCTCAGGGGTGAGGGGGGAGTTCGACAAGGCTCTCGCGGAGCTTGGCGATCAGCTGGAAGTTCTGGGCGTGCCCCGTGCGCTCGGCCACCAGGCGCAGGCTCAGGCCGCTCCCCAGGAGGCGCAGATCTCCGAGCAGGTCCACCACCTTGTGGCGCGCGAACTCGTCGGGGAAGCGGAGCTGGCCATAGACGGGGGTGCCGTCGTCGCGCAGGACCAGGGTGTTTTCCAGGGACGCCCCACGGCCGAGGCCGCTGGCGAGCAGCGCCGGCGCCTCACGCTGGAAGACGAACGTGCGCGCGGGCGCCAGTTCGCTGAGGAAGGTGGCAGGGCTCAGCCGGATCTCGAAATGCTGAGAGGGCAAGGACATGTGAGGGTATTCGAGCGTGTAGGAGATGGTGATGCCCCCGGTGCTCGGGAGCGCCGTGAGCGTGCTGCCCTCGTCGGCGACCGTGACCGGCTCGCGCACCGTGAGGCAGGTGCGTGGCTGCTCCTGCTCCACGATGCCCGCTTCGTTGAGGAGTTTGGCGAACGTGCGGGCGCTCCCGTCGCAGGCGGGGAGTTCCGGCCCCTTGAGCTCGATGATGAGGTTATCTATGTCCAGGCCGCTGACGGCGGCCAACACGTGCTCGGTCATCTGCACCTCGGCCTCGCCCTGGCGGAGCACCGTACGGCGCAGCTTGGGCACGACGTGTTGCGGGTCCGCGGCGATGCGGGGCGAGCCCGGCAAGTCGGTGCGGATGAAGACCACGCCGCCGCCCGGCGTGCCGGGCACGAGGCGTAAGGTGACCTCGCGGCCGACGTTCACGCCGACGCCCGTGAACTCAACGGGCTTCTGAATCGTCCTTTGCAGTGGCTTCAAGGTGTGCGACCTTCTCCGTGAGCTGCTCCACGGCGGCTGAGAGTTGGCGGATACGCTGCACGAACTCTGGGAGCTTCTGATGCAGCACGAGGCACAGGCGCTCCTTCTCGACATCCTGGGCGGGCGACCCGAGCACCACGCGGCCCGGAGGCACGTCGCGCATCACGCCGGCACGGGCCCCCACGACGGCCCCGCTGCCCAACTCGATGTGGCCGGCCAGACCGGCCTGGGCGGCCACCGTCACGTGGTCCCCGAGCACAGCGCTGCCCGCGATGCCGCACTGCCCCACGAGCAGGCAGTGCTCGCCCACCACTACATTGTGCGCCACCATCACGAGATTGTCAACTTTGGTTCCCGCGCCGACCACGGTGCGGCCGTAGCGGGCGCGGTCCACGGTGGAGTTGGCGCCGATCTCCACGTCGTTGCCGATCTCGGCGATGCCACGCTGGGGGATCTTGCGGTGGATGCCGTCCCGCGTCTCATACCCGTACCCGTCCGCGCCGATGACGACTCCGCTGTGCAGAATCACGCGATCGCCCACGATGCAGCGATCGCACACGGCCACGTGGGGGTGCAGCACGCAGTGGGCACCGATGCGCGCCCTGCGGCCAACGAACACCAGAGGCCGCAGGACCGTGCCGGCGCCAATGCGGGCCCCCGCCTCGACGACGCAGTGCGCCTGGATAGCCACGCCGGCGCCGATTTCGGCGTCCGGCGCCACGATGGCCGTGGGGTGAATCCCCGGCTCCGCCGGCTCGGGGGCGGGGGAGAAGTGGTCGGCGATCTGCTCGAAGGCTTGGGCAGGCTGCGCGGCGATCAGCAGGGGCAGGGGGGTGGCGGCGGCGTCGAATGCGGCGCCTACCACCAGCGCCGAGGCGGCCGTCCGTGCGGCGAGGCGCGCGTGGCGAGCGTCGGCCACGAGCGCGATCTCCCCGGGCCGCGCGTTGTGGAGGCCCGCAACGCCGTGGATCTCTGTCTCAGGGTCTCCCCTGAGGGTGCTCTTCGTGAGGGCAGCGAGGGCGGCTAGCGTGGCGGCCACTGCGAGAGTCTCCTGTGCGTGCAGGCGGCTACTTGCCGGGGTCCTTGGGCTTGTCCCCGCCTTCCTTGGCCCCGGCCTCAGGCTTCGCGGGCGGCTTCGAGGGATGCAGCCGCTCCCGCTCGGCCTTCGCACTCTGATACCGGCTGTTCAGGCGCTTGATGATGGCATCGGTGAAGTCCAGCCCCGGGTTGCTGAACAGCACGTTCTGGCCGTCAATCCGGCGGTTGAGTTCCATGTAGCGCGTGCGCGGACGCAGGGTCTGATCCAGGTCGCCCACATCCGTGTCGCGGGTTCTGAGGACGATGTCGTAGCCCGCCTCGCGCGCATAGGCTTGGACCTCGTCGCGGATCTTCTTGTAGATGCCGAGCGTGAAGTCGTAGAGCTTGTTGTAGAGGTGGTCTTCGGTGGCGTCGCGGTAGCTGCGGAATTCGCGCGAGGTCTCCTCGAGGAGCTTATCGTTGGCCTTGGCTTCCTCGCTCTCGGGCCGCAGGAGCTTGCCCTTCTCCTCGAGCTCGCGGACCCGGTCGCCCAACTCGCGGAGGCGCGTGGTGCGCTTCTCCTCCACCTGGCGCAGCTCGGCGTTCATGTCCACCTTCTCCTCGAGTTCGTCGAAGACGCGCACGATGTCCACGGCGCCGATGCGCAGGGCGCGGCCGTGGCCGGCCGCCGCCAGCGCGGCAAGCTGCTGCTTGAGCTGCTCGAGCTCCTTGCGCAGCGGGTGGTCGTCGGGCTCGGCGGCCGGGCCGAGGCCGATGGCGAGGGCCAGGATAGCCAGTGTGTGGGTGAAACAGCGCATGTGACCTCCAGATCGGGTTCCCTGGCTCAGCGGCCGACGCTCAGGGAGAAGTAGAGGAACTCGGTGTCGTCGTCGCTCTGCTTGATGAGCGGTGCAGAGAAGTCCACGCTGATCGGCACGTTCGACAGCGCCGGGACAAGGATCCGGAAGCCGAAGCCGACGGCCAGGCGCGGGTCGCCAAAGAGCGTGAAGTCCTTGGTGACGGTGCCTGCATCGGTGAAGAAGACGCCGTAGAAGTTCGGCGGGGCGATGGGGTAACGGTATTCGGCGCTGACCAGGGCCCGGTACTTGCCGCCAATCGGCTCGTCGTTGTCGTGGGGCGAGGCCCCCCGATAGGCGAAGCCGCGCAGGTTCTGGCCGCCTGCGTACAGGCGCTCATAGATGGGGAACGAGCCGATCTCATAGTCCATCCGGCCGCGCAAGGAGATCACCCGTTCGTAGCCCTTGGGGTGAGTGCCCAGGGTCCAGAACTTGGTGCCGCCGCCGCCCAGGGTGACGCCGTGGGGCACAACGAGTTCGCTGCCGATCTCCCACTCATAGCCTTTGGTGGGGAAGGTCGGGCGGTCCGTGCGGTCGCGGCGAACGGTGACACCCGCGCCGAACACAGGGTGGGTGCCCTTCTCGTCCTTCGCATCGTCTGGTGCCTCTTCATCAGGGTCGAAGTCGTCATCTTCGTCGTGGATCGAGACGTTGACGGCCTCGAGGCGGGCGTGGAAGGTGACGTCGGTATCCGGGTCGCCCTTGTACTTGCGGAGGCCGCGGTAGACGCGCAGGCCGGTGCGCGACTCGTCCCACGTGCCTTGGTCGCGGGTCCTGTGGTAGACGCTCCAGCCGAAGCTCTGGGGCCCTGCCAGGCCCTCCGAGTCGCGGGCGTTGGGGCCGCCGCGGCGCCAGTACGGGTTGTCGTAGGCGAGGGCGTAGTTGCTGTAGACGGTGCCCGGCATGAGCGACACGCGGAGGGTCTGGCCGGCTCCGACGTAGGCGTTGCCGCTCCACAGATCGCTCCAGCTCTTCGGGCTGTCGCGCCAGTCGAAGTTGCGCTGGACGATCTCGATGGTGCCCACGATGCCGTTGGTGGACGAGGCGCCGATGCCGAAGCGGAAGACGCCGGTGCGCCCCTCTGTGACCTCCACCAGAATGTCGCGCTCGCCCGGGGCGGGCGGGTCGGCGGGCACGAGCTTCATCGTCACGGTGTCGAAGAACTGGAGGCGCTCGACGCCGCGCTGGCTCCGTTCGAGGCCCTCGATGCTGTAGAGCATGCCGGGTTCCAGCTCCATCTCGCGCAGGATCACGTCGCGGCGGGTGCGCGGGTGGCCGCGCGTGCGGATGGTGTTGATGCGCACGACCTCGCCCTCGTCGAGGGTGATGACCACGTCGAAAGCGTCGCCGGCCGCATTGAGCTGCCGCGTGTAGGAGACGGCGATGTCGGGGCAGCCGTTCTCGTGGTACAGGCGCTCGATGATCGCGCGCGAGTCGAGCAGCTTCTGGTCCGAGTAGATCTCCGCCGGTTTCAGCGGGATGGCCGCCAGCAGCGTGTCCTGGCCGAACCGCGTGGCGCCCTTGATCTCCACGGTGCCCACGGGGAACTGCTGCCCCTCGTCCACGAGGATCGTGATCTCGACCCGGTTGCCCTGCGGCCCGAGGAACCGCCGCCGGTACGTGACCTTGGCGTTCGGGAAGCCCTTGTAGCGGCAGTAGTCCTCCAGCCGCACGATGTCTTCCTCGAACACCTTGTCGCAGTAGCGGCGGCTGGTGAAGAAGGTGTCGCGCTTGGTCTGCATCTGGGCGCGCAGCTCGCGGGTGCGGATCGAGCGGTTGCCCTGGAACCGCAGCCACCAGACCTGGTACTTCGGGCCCAGGTTGACCTTGAAGAGGAGGTCAATCTGGTTGGTGTTGGGGACGGGCGTCGTCTCGGACACGACGGTGACGGCCCTGTAGCCCTGCTGCTGGCAGTAGGCGCGGATGCGCTCTTTGTCGCCGCGGTAGCGCTGGTCCTCGGGCTGTTGGAGGACGGCGGCGGAGACCGGGTCGTTCGGGCGGGTGACGATCTCGTCCTTCATCTTGGCCCCCCAGTCGCGTCCGGCGCCCCGGATCTCGATTCTGCGGACGCGGGGGCCCTCGCTGATGTCAACGAGGATGCGCACGCCGCCGGGCACGGTGACGAGCTGGTAGGTGGCCATGTGGCCGGCCCGGAAGAGGGCCATGAGATCATCGTTCAGGCGGTTGTGGTCCAGGGGCATGCCGACCTTGGTCCGCATGATGTCCGTGATCGTCGCGGCGTCGCCCGTGTAGCCCCGGACGACGATCTCGCGCACGAGCACCTGCTCGGCGGCCGCGGGCCGGGCCGCCAGCCCCAGGAGCGCGAGCGCCAGCAGAGTCCCGCGACGGGATAGGCATCGAAGCTGGTCGTTCATTCGGCCGCCTTACGAAGTGGGGAGCCGCCCGTTGCTCGCCCAGGGCGCGCCAGACTCCCGAGTCTCAGAAGCGAGGCTGGTCCTGCTGCGACCGGTCTTCGAAACGCAAGTAGTTCTTGAGGAAGGTCACCGTGACCGTCCCCGTGGGGCCATTGCGCTGCTTGGCGACGATGAGGTCCGCCTCGCCCGGGCGGCTGCCCGGGTTGTACGGCTCCTCGCGATAGAGGAGGATCACGAGATCGGCGTCCTGCTCCAGCGAGCCGCTCTCGCGCAGGTCCGACATTCGGGGGACGTGTCCCTCGCGCGCCTCGGTGGCGCGGCTGAGCTGCGAGAGCGCGATGACCGGCACGTTGAGTTCGCGGGCCAGGGCCTTCATGCCGCGCGAGATGATGCTGATCTCCTGCTGGCGGTTCTCGGCCTGGCGCTCTTCCATGAGCTGAAGGTAGTCCACCACGATGAGCGACAGGCGGGGCTCGGTGAGCATCAGGCGGCGGGCGCGGGTGCGCAGGTCGCGCAGCGAGAGGCCAGGGGTGTCGTCTATGTAGATCGGGGCCTCGTAGAGGTCCCCGGCCTTCATGGTGAGGGCGTTGATTTCCTCGCGGGGGAGCAGGCCGCGCCGGAGCCGGTGGGCGTCCACGCGCGCATAGCCGCACAAGATGTTGCGTGCGATGACGGGCTTGGACATTTCGAGCGAGAAGATCAGCACGGGCTTGGCCTCGGCCTTGTTGGGCCGCGGCCAGCCGCCCAGGGCCACGCGCATGGCGATGTTGAGGGCGAAGGTGGTCTTGCCCATCGAGGGGCGCCCGGCCACGATGATGAGGTCGGAACGCTGGAGGCCGCAGGTCAGGTCGTCCAGGTCGTTGAAGAACGTGCGCAGGCCCGTGATGCGGTTCTCGCGGATGTTCTCGATGTCGTCGAAGATGGCCTGGAGGACGTCGCGCACGGCGGCCGGCTCGTTGGAGCGGTCGCCCTGGGTGACGGCGAAGACTTCGGCCTGGGCCCTGTCGAGCAGGGCGTCGGTAGGCACCGTGCCGTCGTAGGAGTCGCGCGCAATCTCGGTGCAGGCGTGGATGAGTCTGCGGCGCAGCGAGGCCTGCCGCACGATGCCCGCGTAGTACTCGGCGTTGGCGGCCGAGGGCACCTTCTCGAGCAGCGAGACGAGGTAGGGCGCCCCCCCCACACGGTCCAGCGCGTCCCGGTGGCGCAGGGCCTCGGTGAGCAGCACGAGGTCCACCGGCTTGCCCTGGTCGAAGAGCTCCACGATCGCGTCGTAGATCGCCTGGTGGTCGCGCGAGTAGAAGTCGCCGCGCTCCAGGATCTGCGCCACCTCGGGAATGGTCTGGTTGTCAATCAGCAGAGAGCCCAGGACTGCGATTTCGGCGTCCGGGTTCTGCGGAGGGAGGCGGTCCTTCGTTGGGGCGACGGGCTCGGCCATGGCCGTTCAGTCTGCCACCACCCAGATGCGGGTCGCGGCGACCACATCCGGGGCGAGCTGGATTTCGATGGCGTAGACGCCGGTTTCCTTGATCGGGTGTTCGAGGCGCACGGCGTCTTCGGGCACCTCGAAGCCTTCCTGGCGCAGGGCGGCGGCGATCTGGGCGGCGCCGACCGAGCCGAAGAGCGTGCCCGTCTCGGTGGCCTGCGCGGCGATGGTGCACGAGATCGCCTCGAGCCGCTTGCCTGCCTCGACGATGGCCTGGTGCCGCTTCTCGGCCTCGCGCTGGGCGCGGCGCTTCTCGGCCTCGAGGCGCTGGAGGTTGTCGGCAGTGACGGGGGTGGCGATCTTGCGCGGGAACAGGTAATTGCGGGCGAAGCCCGTGCTCACGTTGACGACTTCGCCTGCCTTGCCGAGGGATTCGTGGTCCTTGCGCAGCAGAATCTGCATCGGTTGGCTCCGGAGCTCTGACGGGGGGCGGTCTCAGCGCGCAACGTAGGGCATCAGGGCGAGGAACCGCGCCCGCTTGATGGCGACCCGGGCCATGTGCTGGCACTTGGCGCAGTTGCCCGAGCGCTTGCGGGAGAAGAGCTTGCCCTGACTCGTGACCAGCTTCTGCAGGACGCCCACGTCCTTGTAATCGAGCTGGGTGATCCCCTCTCGACAGAAGCGGCAGCGGGACTTTTCGCGTGGACGGCGGAACTTGCGTTTGGCCATAGGGTGTTGGGCTCCTGGCTAGAAGGGCACGTCGTCGAAGGGCTCCGCCTCGTCGGCGGAAGGCCCGGGGGCCTGAGGAGACGGGCCGCGGCTCGGCGGGGCATCGTCGGGCGGCGCTCCCGCGGGCCCCCGTGCGCCGCCGCGCGGGCTGACGAACTGGAAGTTCTCGAGGATGACGCGGAGCTTGGAGCGCCGCTGCCCGTCCTGGCTGGTCCACTCGTCGAGCGAGAGGCGGCCCTCGATGAAGATCGGCTGGCCCTTGGTCACGTACTCGTTGATCACCTCGGCCTGGCGGCCCCAGGCGGTGACGTCTACGAAGGTCGTGCTGTCGCGGCGCTCGCCCTCGGGGGTGCGCGTGCGGCGGTTGATGGCGAGCCGGAGGTCGGCCACCGCCTGTCCGCCGGGCGTGTAGCGCAGCTCGGGGTCGCGCGTGAGGTTGCCCATCAGGATGACTTTGTTGAAGTTCGGCATGAGCGGCCCTCGCTAGTCGGCGTCGGTGTCGCGGCCTCGGCGGCGCCCGTCGTGAGAGTCGGAATCGGCCTCGTCCGGCGACGCGTCGGCGCGCGGGCCGCCGGGCCTGTCGGGGGCGTCTGCGGCGGGCCGCTCGGGCGCGGGCGGCTTGCCGAGGGACTGGATCGGCTCGCCGGGCTCGCCGGGGCGCAGGGCCAGCAGGCCGGCCTTGTGGAGCTTCTCGCTCTGCTCGTCGCGCAGGATGAGGACGCGGAGGATCGTGTCGTTGAGGCGGCAATCGCGTTCGATGCCCACGAGGCCCTCGGCGCTGGCGGAGAAGCGGGCGAGGAAATACACGGCGCGGTTGCGGCCGGCGATCGGGTAGCACAGCCGCCGCTCGTCCCACTTCTCGGCGACGAAGACCTCCGCGTGGTTCTTCTCCAGGATGTTCCGGGCCTCGCGGGCGGCGGCCTGGGGGTTGTCGTTCCAGCGCGCGTCGTCAATCAGGAACATGCCTTCGTAAAGTCTCAAAAGGGCGACCTCCTAATGGTCATCGGTTCAGTTCGGTCAGTGCCGCGTCGAGGCCCTCACGGAGCCACGTGTCTACGATGCGAGCGCCTGCCGCCACGGCCTCGGCCATCACGGGCTCTTCGGCGGGCTCGAGGCGGCCGAGCACGTGGGCCACATTGTCGGTTCCACGCCCGATGCCGATGCGCAGCCGGGCGAACTCGTCGGTGCCCAGGCATTCGATGATCGACTGGAGGCCCTTGTGGCCCCCGGCCGAGCCCTGGCGCCGCAGCCGCAGCTTGCCGAGGTCCAGGTTGAGGTCGTCGCAGACGACCAGGAGGTCCTCGATCGGGCAGTGGTACCACCGAAGCAGGGGGGCCACACAGCTCCCCGTCAGGTTCACATAGGTCTGCGGCTGGACCAGCAGGGCCTGCCGCGTTCCAAACGTGCCCTCGCCCACGAGGGCATCGAAGCGCCGGCGGCTCAGGCTGATCCCGTGCTCGGCGGCCACCAGGCCAATGACTCGAAAGCCCAGGTTGTGCCGCGTGTGTTCGTAGCGTTTGCCCGGGTTCCCGATGCCGACGGCGATCTTCATCGGCTGGCGCTACTCCTCGCTTTCCTCGCCCTCGCCCTCCTCGGCGGCGTGGCGGCCGATCACCTCGGGCTCCGCGGGTTGCTCGGCGGCCTCTGCCGGGGCGGCCTCCTTCTCGGCGGCCGGCGCGTGCACGATGGCGATCGGAGTCTCGGGGTCGAGGACAAACTCCACGCCCGCGGGCGGCGTGATGTCGCGCACGGCGAGGATCTGGCCGATGTCCAGGTTCGCCACTTCCACACGGATCCGCTCGGGGATGTCGCCCGGGAGGCAGTTCACTTCGATGTCCTGCACCACGTGCTCCAGGGTGCCGCCCGCCACCACGCCCTTGGCGAGGCCGTGCAGGGTCACCGGCACCCGCACGGTCACCTTCTCGTTCATGTCGATGCGGGCGAGGTCCACGTGCAGGAGATGGTCGCCCATCGCGTCGTACTGGATTTCCTTGAGCAGCGCCGTTTCCGCGACGCCACCGACCTCCAGGTTGACCATGCGCATGCCCGTATGGAGCAGGTGCTCGATTTCCTTGAGGGGGGCGCTCAGATGCACCGTGTCGCGGCGACGGCCGTAGAGCACGAGGGGCACCTGCCCCTCGCGGCGCAGGCGCCGCACGGCGCGCGTTCCGAGGTTATCTCGCTTCGAGGCGTGCAGGGTCGTCGTTTGCATGCAGAACTCCCAGGCTCCGGCTAGTGGAACAGCGAACTGACGGATTCGTTGTAGTGGATGCGCTTGATGGCCTCGCCCAGCAGGCCCGCCACCGACACCACGGTCACCGGCAGGCACTTGGCGGCCTCCTGGAGCGGGATGGTGTCGGTGACGACGAGGCGGTCAATGGGGGCGGCGGCCAGGCGCGCGATGGCCGGGCCGCACAGCACGGGGTGGGTGGCAGCCACCTGCACCGACTTGGCGCCGTGCTGGCGGAGGAGCTTGGCTGCGGCGCACACCGAGCCGCCCGTGGCGATGATGTCGTCTATCATCAGCACGTTCTTGTTCTCCACCGTGCCGATGAGGAAGCCGGGCTCCGTCTGGTCGGGGCTGATGCGGCGCTTCTCGACCACGGCCAGGTCGGCCCCCAGCCGCTCGGCGAAGGGCAGCGCCAGCTTCACCGAGCCCACGTCGGGGCTCACCACCACCAGGTCGGGCAGCTTCGGGTCCAGGAACGAGCGCGCCAACACGGCCGACGCGCTCAGGTGGTCCACCGGAATATCGAAGAAGCCCTGAATCTGCGACGCATGCAGGTCGAGGGCGAGACAGCGGTCCGCGCCCGCCGTGGTGAGCAGGTTGGCCACGAGCTTCGCCGTGATCGGCACCCGCCCCTCGTCCTTGCGGTCCTTGCGGGCGTAGCCGTAGTAGGGCAGCACCGCCGTGATGCGATCCGCCGACGCGCGCTTCAGGCAGTCCATCAGGAGCAACAGCTCCATCAGGCTCTTGTTCACCGGGTGGCAGGTGGGCTGGACGACGAACGTGTCGGCCCCGCGGACGTCATCGTGGATCTTGACGTCCAGCTCCCCGTCGGGGAACTCCTTGACGGAGGCGTTGCCCAACGGCAGGTCGAGGTAATCGCAGATGGCCCTCGCCAACGCCGGGTGCGCGTTGCCGCTGAAGACGAGCATTCGTCGGTTGTGCATGGTGCCGCACGTGGCCTGAAACGGTACAGGGACCCGCCCTTGCGGGAAAACTCCAAGTCCCTAATTATACGAAATCCCCCCATCAAGTCAAGGAAAAACGCAGGCTTGCAACCCTCGTGCTCCCCATATGTCGGTGAGAAGAGACGCCGCCTCCACAAGGCATCGGCAGATGCGCCGGCGCAACCGCCCGCACCTCTCAGTTCCTCAAGTGGACCGGCTCCGTGCCCGACACCCCGACGCTGAGTTCGGGATCAATCCGGTCGCGCGTCCAGTATTCCACATGACTGTCGAAGAAGAGCACGGCCATGCCCTGGCCGCCGTGGTTGGGCGTGCCCTCCGTGTCGTCGGAGGCCATCACCTCGTTCGGCGGGAAGTCGTCGTGGATGGGCAGCTTCGACGTGGCATAGCTCGCCCCCTTGCCCACTCTCGAAGCCAGATAGATGCCCACGCTCCTGTTGCCCATCGCGGCGTAGCTCACGGTCTGCGAGCCGAACAGGCCGGGCACGGCGCGGTCGGTGCCCAGGTCGCGGCCATCGTGGTTCGTATCCCCTGAGGAGGGACAGAGGTAGCAGGCTGGGCTGGGGTGGATGCCCAGCCAGTAGTTGGTGGCGAACCATTCTGCGCCCGTGAAGCCGTCGGGCCTCAGCCCACGGCCCATCGGCCAGGGATACCACTTGTCGTCACCGTACGAGTTCAGATACGTGGCCATGGCCTTGGCATTGCAGTTCAGGTGGTTGCGGCACGTGATCCGCCTCGATTCCTCCCGCCGCAACGTCACGACGTGCAGCACAGCCGCAAGCGCAATGCCCACGACCAATGTGATGACGAGCACTTCCGTCAGCGTCACCGTGCCCCTCTTGCCCATCGCAGTCCCCCTGTTGCACAGCGGTCACTTGGGGCGGCATCGCGCCGCCAACCTATCATGCTGAGCTTGTCGAAGCACCTTTCAAGGGGATGGGCATTGGCAACACGGTGGCTCCCATCACGTGAGCTGACTCCCCTGAAAGGTTCCTCGACAGGCTCGGAATGACAGGATAGTGGCGCCTCAATTCCTCAAGTGGACCAGCTCCCCCATCCCCACGCCGCGCTCCAGGTCAACCCTCTCGTGGGTCCACCACTCGACGTGGGAGTCGAAGAACAGCACGCTCATCCCGCCGCTGTCCTTCGTGCCGTGGTTGATCGGCTCCTCTGTGTCGTCGGAGCCCATCGGCACGGCGTGCGGGAAGTACTCGGGGATGGGCAGCTTCGACGTGGCATAGCTCGCCCCCTTGCCCATCTTTGAGGCCATATGGATGCCCATGCTTCCGTCGTGCATCCCTGCGTAGCTCACAGCGTCCGCCGGAAGCGGCGTGCCCCCGGGGCAACCGTAAGAGCCCAGGCGCTTACCATTCTCATTGTTGTCGGTTGTCGAGGGGCAGATGTATACGCCGGGGTCCGGTATGATCCTGATCCAGTAGAGAGTCGCCAACCACTCGGCCCCGCCGAAGTCGGGACTCTGGCTGGTCCCGCAACCCGCGAGGCCCGTGGGCCAAGGGAAGTAGTAACGGCCCTCGGAGTAGGTCGCCATGCCCTTCGCGAGTTCGTTGAGGTTATTCCTGCACCGGATGCGCCTGGCGTCCTCGCGCGCCGGTGCCAGGGCCGCTGGACATGTCCCGATGAGGAGCGCGGCGCCCAATACCACGATCAAGACGACCACTGAACTCGACTTTCGCCAAAATGGAAGACGCCGAGAGCCCACGTGGTATGATGTATTTT